>NZ_VIOG01000002.1:0-258444 GCF_009708045.1 Corynebacterium hiratae
ACGCGACACCAGCGGATTGTGGTGTCGCCAACATCAACTATGAAAGAAAACCCCCTTGCAGTACCGAGTACGTGGAACACCGGTACCAACTACGCGGACTCGCGGTACCAACTACCCCAAATCGACAGCAGATGACACAAATGCGCTTGAGCTCATTGTTGACTGTTTATTACTCCCAACGAGTGAACATCGGATCGCGAAACTGGAATCAATTCTAGAATACGAATCCCCCAGCTTGGATAAAATTGACCGCGCATGGATACGGTTGATCCTAGCTATCGAGCTCGCTGACGTAGGGAACGTCAACAGGGCCCAAGAAATAGCAGTTGAATTATACTTGCGAACTCCAGAGCTTGAGCACGACCTATCAGGAAAGGTGATCCTATTAGGAGCAAGAAACCTTTCGCTAATGGTAGGTATAGCAACTTTTCGCAACGACGCTCAAAAAAGGGCAGATCTTCTAAAAGTCCTTCCACAAGTGGTCTATGTCAGAGTCCTTTACAATTGGCGCTGATAACGCGAAGTTTCAACTACGCATCAGCACCGGCGCTGCCCGATTGGCAGGAGATATTGCCAACTTCAAGGAAGCCGCAGAAGCAGGAGGAAAGTACCTCTTGCAATCAGCAGAAAGCACGGCGGACGCCACCGAAGGTCTCACCCTATTGACAGCTTCCGGGGCAAATCTTGCTGCTTCAAATGCGGCCGAGAGGCTAATCCTAGATGGATGGATTTCTCCTCTAACAGAGCTCATTTCAACTTTTGATTTCTCTAATATCTCAAGAATCAGTTTCCAAGCTGAATTATCAGTCTTGAGAGTAGCTGGAGAATTTCTTCCCGTGAGCATAGCCGATCGCTTGCTCAGCCAGTTATTGGACAGGCTGAACGCGCCCGGCAACTGGCGGAGTTACCCTATGCGAAATTATAAGGCAGAGATCCTTCGCACGGTATGCTCTGTCTATCTCTCGGCCTCTTCTCAGATCCGGTCTGAAATCAGAACTAACATCATCACCATCAACCCTGGCGAAGAGGATTTGCAATACACCTATAGTCTGTTATCAGAGCTTATCCCAGATGCCGAATGGACAGAAAATGAGTTGAAAGAACTTCGGTCGATAGTGAACGACAATTGTATAAGTATGCCGCAGTCTCTTCAGATCCTGTTTGCCCGGCGTTCTGAGGAGGAGCGAAGTAAATTATTGGAGAAATTGCCAACAGAATTCACGTGGGCACTAAAAGGGTTTCCTGATTGGAGCGAAATTCCAATAGAAATCGCATCCGAAATTGTCGACCAGTGTGTGGTTGAATTGAAGAAGATAATGTCAGAACTGAAGAAAGGTGTCTTTTCCTCTGGCGGTTTCCCCTATCTAACGTGTTTGATCCATTTCAATCTCTTGTACCCAACCATCTCCAAATGGGAAGTAGTTCTTGGCTATCTTTCACTGGGCCCTCTGACATCTCAGAATCTTTCACCAGCTTTGTCCCTCCTTGCAGACCACAACCACCAACTGGACCCGTATACGCGCAAGGCATTGAGGGAGGCGTTAGAAAAGCTACGCCGTAAGAAGGAGACTGTTTTCCTTTTTCCGAGTTCAAATAAAGAAAAAGAGTCAGCTTTTGCAGCCGTAGAATATGCTTACTGGCTGCTCTCTAACGAGAGTCCTACTCCAGCCGAACGCGCAATACTTTCTGGATACTCGCCTGAAATGGCTTTGGCGGTGCTCAAGCTCAAGGCTCTCAACAACCCTGATGAAATCGTCGAAGGAATATCCGGCTACATAGCTGCTTCAGATCCGACTCTCAATGCGGGGGTAGTTGAGCTATTAGCTTTGTCCCTCAGAGCAAAGCACAGATCCACCGCAATTAAAAGCTTACTTTCGACAATTATTCAGAATTCCGGCGAAGGGGCACTAGCAATTCTATCTCGAGTGGTGAACGCCCAGATTTTCAAAGACTTTCATGCGGAAGATCAAAACTGGCTCTTGCACGCCCTGAGCAACAGTCAGTCAGCAATCACCAGATGGAAAGCGCAACAGCTCCGCGCGAACGCTTCAAAAATGACGAAGTAGACTAATTTCCGTCTCTTCACCGCAAAGCATTTTAAGGCGTCGGAATTTCTCGAGACGGAATCCATGATTGTGACTATCCCGAGCATCCTTCAGGTCAGCTTTTCATTCGGGGAGCGCAGTCCCAGTGGTGGCCGGCTCTGTCAACTACCAGACCAGTAACCGTCACGTGATACAAGGCCGTTAATTCTCCACACTGGATATTCATGGATTCTCTTTAAGGTCTGACAACTAGAAAGGTACGCTTAACAGTTAAGTGCGAAGCGTACGTCAATTCCTTAACAGCCTCTTTGAGAGGTTACCCTCGTTTAGTGGACACGAAGTGGAGCTACCCCACGAGTCCTCAGCCGCCTAGCTTGCCGACGCCCTGAGCTCAGCGCTGCGGGAGCTCGTCGGGGCTAGCGTATACAAGACGCGTGCGCTTGACGACGTCTCTCCCCTGCCCCGATCAAAGCTACAAATCCCGTACTTGCGTAAGAGCACACCAGCGATATCGATCTGCTACCCCAAAATCAACGCCGCCGTCTCCTCCGGCGGCACATCCTTCAGCTGGCGGCTCTTGACCGCCCACGACGCCAGCCCCAGCACAATCCAAACCACCAGCGCGATGAGCGGAGCCGTCCCGAGCATGCCAGGCGAGCCCGGAACAAAGAGCAGCGCCAAGAATCCGATGGAGAGGATGCACCCGGCCAGGGCGAAGTACTCGTAGAACTTGTTGGGCGCAATGGGCTTCGGCATCCCGGGAACCTGCCCGGTGCGCGCAATCTTCCAGGCACAAAAGCAGGTATAGAAATACGCCACCGTAATACCGGCACTGGACATATCGACAACCCACGTCAACGCCGCGCGCCCAAACCACGGGGTCACCAAGCACACCGCACAGACCAAGAGAATCGCATTGCGCGGTGCGTGCTCCTTGCCCTTCAGCTCACCCAAACGGCGCGGGACCAGGTTCGCCCGCCCCAATGTAAACAGCACGCGGCTTGCCGCAGTGTAGAAACCATTAAGTCCTGTCAACACACCCGCGCTCACCGCAACGACCATGAGCACCAAGCCAGCTGGTCCCATTACCTCGCTAATAGCTGCCGCCGGCGGCCATGCCTCCCCTTCGAAAGCATCGTGACGGGTTCCCACAGCGATGGAGGTTGCAAGCATCATCGCCATATAAATAACCGTCGCGACAGTAATCCCCCATAGCAGAAGCCCCAGTGCCTTCCGCGGAGAGAAATTGAACTCGCCTGCCAGCTGCGGAATGGAATCAAAGCCCACGTAGGCCCACGGGGCAAAAGCGATGATGGTCGCCACCGCCGCAGCCGGCGGCACATCTACAGGAAAGGCGGGAGCAAGCTCCGGGCGCTCGACGACGTAATAGGTCACCATCGACGCCACAATAACCACCACCGCGAAGATCATGAGTACCACGGCAAAGAACTGGAACTGGCCGGAGAGTGCCGCACCCTTAGAGTTCAACCATGCGAACACAATGATGAACAACGAGCAGATCGCTACTTCGGGGAGATAGATGGTCCACCCGGCGACGTCGTAAAGCGCGCCCTGCATGACCAATTCCGGGAACGTGACGCGGAAGACGAGCGTGACCGCCGAGGCATTCAACGCGACAACACACGAGTACCCCAGCGTCAGCGCCCAGCCCGCAATAAACGCATGAGTCCGGCCGAGTGCCGCCATGGCAAACGCCACCCCACCACCGGTCAGCGGCAGCGCGCGAATGGTAAAGCCGTAGCTCAAACCGATGATGGCAATCATCAGCCCACCAATGACAAAGCCGATGACCGTTCCGGCAAGCCCCGCCTTCTGCATCCAGTCGAACGGCAGGATATAGGCACCCCAGCCAATCGCCGCACCCAACGCCATGGCAAAGACCCACGAGGGCTTCATCGTTTTCCGCAGTGTCGCATTCTCCGACATGTAGTTTCACTCCAGACAACTCACCTTGAGCGCCAGGACCTTGCGGACGATCCCAGCGCGCGTTTCTGGCAAGCCTAGATGATTATTGATTAGGTGTGCTGCAGATCTAACTAAATTTCTAATCGAACGTGCTCCACTACTTGGCCCTCTGATAGTACAGATCACCCAGATGCTGAACAGGACACGAGACTTTCACCTAGCCACGCAGAGCTTGCTTTACGACGCCTCCCCCCTTCAGGTTTCCGGGTATTCGCCCCCTCCCAGCGTCAACACGCACTAGACTTCATAGTCGTCTCATCCGTATGCACAAAGGATCTCTCATGCGCCGACCATCCCGCACCGGCAAAGCCCTCGTGGCTCTTGTCCTCACTGCTTCGCTTACCACCGCTCAGGTCTCCGCACCTGCACCTGCACAAGCTCAGCAGGCGCCAGCTTTCCAGATGCCTACCCTGCCTCAATTCAACGAGGAGCAGGTTCGGCAAGCTATCACCGCCCTAGTGGCGCTTGCCGCAGGCATCGGCGGTTTGACGCTCCTCTCTGGCATCCTTCCAGGAATCGGTTCTTCCCAAAGCCCTACGTCTGCTCCCTCCCCGACGGCAAAGCCAACCCCTTCCTCGCAGCCGAGCACAACAGCCGCGCCAACGACCAGCGCGGAGCCCACCACCACCCCAGCTAAGTCGACCACGAGCGCTCCCGCGGCCCCGACGACGTCCGTGGAGCCTTCTTCCGGCTATGCTCAACACGTTGCCGGCATCAAGGCTCGGCTCGCTAACAGCGAGGATAAAGCACCCCTTTGGGCATGGGCAGCACCGCGCGGCCCGCAGCTTAACCTCCCGACTCATGAAGGTAGCGGCCAAGCTACTCACCCCTCAGTCCTCTACTTTGAGAACGGCTGGAATGGTTGGAAGTACTGGATGGCCATGACGCCTTATCCAGACAGCAACGAGTCTGACGAGGACCCCAACATCATCGTGTCCAACGACGGTTGGACCTGGCAGGCCCCGGAGGGGCTGACCAACCCCATCGATGACCAGTTGGGCAAGCCCAACCCACACAACTCCGATACTCAGCTCGTCATGGCTCCCAGCGGCGAGATGTACCTGACATGGCGCATGGTGGACCGTCCTAACGGCAAAACCAACAGAATCTTCCTAGTCAAATCGACCGATGGCGTGCACTGGTCAGAAAAGGAAGAAATCTGGTCCGGTGAACCACAGTTCATGTCTCAAGCCCTCATCTGGACTGGCGAAAACTGGCGGCTGTACGGCGTCGACAACCGAATGGGAATCCCGAACAGAATCATCTACTTCGAAAGCAACGATTTGAAGACATGGTCGGCCCCTCGGTACCCCAATATCGATCCCTACGTGTCCAATGGTGACCGTTGGTGGCACATTGATGTACAGAGGTACAACGGCGAGTACATTGGCCTTGTCCACATCATCCCGAGTGAGACTATCCAAAAGGGCAACCTGTACCTTCTACGCTCCCAAGATGGAATGAACTGGAAGCGCTCAGACACGCCGCTTATCTCTCACGAGGAGTCCGGCTACCCTAACCTTTACAAGTCCGCCCTCGTCCCGCACGGCAGTGGTGACGATCTCACCCTCGAGCTCTTCTACTCTGGATACCGCGAGCACCGCGCTAACTGGCGTATCAACCGCACCACAGCGGAACGCATCAGCGTGGAGTAAGCCCTCGATCTGCGTATCCCCTCTCTATGGGAGCGGATAACGCCCGCACTTTGTGAGATTGGATGTCGAAGTCGAAGAGAAACGTCTGGCTGCCGCGGACGATACGCAGGACACGTTTGCCGGGCCCGTTGTCCTTAAAAGTGTATTCCACCTTATCTTCCGGCTTAGCAACCACCACTGCGGTAAGAACGCAAAAATCTCTGCTGGCACGGCCAAACCCTAGAGTCCACGTATCGGTAGGTTGTTCGTTGCGGAAGACGACTCCGCGCCGGCTTTCCCGGTCACCACGGGCCAAATTCACGTCCGTCGGTTCAAAGAAGCGAGAGTCTTCGATTCCGTAGCGGATGAATACCAGCTGTGTTCCATCAACAACGGAGCGGAATCGAACCACCTCATATAGCGAGCCTTCATACTCGAACTCCGGTGCCACGTTCCAACGCTGCTCCGCATAATTTGCAGCGCGTGTGTGCCCGAGACTGTCAGAGACCACGAAAGGGCCGCAGTCTGCGAAACACGTACTTCGTTTCCAGAGAAGGCCTTCCCAAGCGGTGTCCTCTAGGTCAAACGCAGACCACGTATCCTCAACTTGCTTATCCAGCAATCGTGAGGCTGCCTCAGCATTGTGCTCCTTCCCACGCACAGTAAGCACATTATGAGCTAGACGACTCTGGGCATAAAAACGCTGTGGCCCCTTGGTGTAGCCTGGGTGACCAGCGTCAACGATGATGTTTCGTCCGAAGTCCCAATAAGTCAGCGACAAGTGATCGAAATGCCCGTGAATCTGCCGCGGCGGCCCGAAGCGCAGGGTGTAATAGCTCTCCAATTCCTTGGGTCTGAGCTGACCAAACCCGGAGCGTCCAAAGACGTAGCCAGCATCATAAACCTTGACGCGCGGAATCTCAGTCCCAGTTGCACCATTCGAATGTACATATTCCAAGGCTCCACCACGGACAAAATTAGGACGCCGCGGCATCGAGTCGCCTACCTCCACAAAGGTTCCCGCCGGGTCAAAGAGTGTGCGATGAATTCTTCCAGCGGCCTCTGCTTTGCTTTAAGTTTTTCCACTCCCGGCGCATCAAACATCTCGAGTGCATCCACAGCAGTGCTGCGCAGGCGCTCAATGTAATTCGAGTACTCGGGCGCTTGTTCGTTGATAGCGCCTTCCTCGTCAATCATGACCTCGAGGCAAGCAACGGCGCGCTTGGCACCAGTCTCCAACATCTCCTCGTTGCTCAGCCTGCCCCCTATGATCATTAGCGCCAGCGCCTGGGACAGCCCATGGTTCCAATAACCATCAAAATGCTCCAACAACCACTGACCGTGGTACGTGATGGCTTCATAAAGCCATTCGTCCTCAGGGTAAAGCTCACTCAGCACGCTTAACGACGCCGCTCTAATCGCAACAGCATGCCCGCCCCAGACGTGTTCATCGTTTTTCCATTCGGGAGTTACGTTATTCGTCTCCCACCAGTGCCAAGCTACAGTGCAAGCAAATTCAACTCCCGAAGCAATAGCGTCGTTCCACTCCGCTTTGGGGCAGTCAACTGCACGATCCACTATGAAATCAATCCAGTTCAACGAGTGCACATAAAACCGTACAGTGGGGTGCAACTCCTGCGACTCAATTTGCGGCCAAAAAGGTTCTTCAGGATCAAACACCACTGCATCGTAAGTGTGAATCACTAGGACCCCACTCAGCAGCTGAGGAATCGAATTTAGACGACCTAGACCACCAGAAATTACAAGAGGACGGCCACGATTTGGTGCACTATAGAGCGACACGGGGCTCCTTTCGGCATGGACAAATGAAATGAAAGACTAGCGGCGCAAAATTCAGCTGACCAACCACTCTTTCGACAGCCAACGCTCCACAAGTAGAGTTCTCAACAAACGAATAGTTAGAATTTTTCGAGGTGCACGGGCCGGATGCATTGCCACCGCTTCCTCCTCACTACACGCGCTCAGCTTTACGATTTTGTCCACAAATTCTGAGTCCAGAATGGACGCGAGGACAGCCCAGCGGTCACTCGAAACCAAGAACTTTGCAGCTGAAGTGATAGGAGTCAAGAAGAAATTAATGAAATCAGGACCATCGTTGCTTAACTTGTGCACTTCATTGTGGAACGGCTTAGGGGCCTGCTTACGCAGCTCGTAGAATTGACCGGAGACACCCTCAAGAGGGGCAGAGGCCTCAAATTTAAAGGCCCCACCTCGCGCAGTGGGGACTTTGAGAGCGTCTTCCCAAATATTCGATACCGCAAGGAAAGCAGATACATTCTGCATCCGATTCAGCGCAGGAAGAACATCGGCGACCGCCACCACTTCTGAATCGCAAAACGGATACATTACCTGGGATTCTGCATCGGCTTGTACCACATGGGGCTGCAAGTAACGAGAAGAGCGGAGATCCCTTCCATGCATATAAAGCAGTTCTAGATTTGTTGTAGCCGATACCGATGCCAACCAATTGTCGAACACTTCAAAGCTATATTGGTTCAACTCAGGGTTGAGAAGCTTGGCGTTCGTCTTACCAAAACGCCGGTACACGTATTCCAGGGAATTGGCATTAGTCTTGTCCAAGACACCTTTAAACAATGGCCACTGCCCCGCAACCAAGTTCTCACCGATTTCAATAGGTGAAGCATTTTCATACGGCGCAACCAATGCTTCAGAAGGTATAAAACCTTGCGAATCCGCAATCGACTTAAGCATTGAATCAACAAAACTACTAGGCACATTG
This sequence comes from Corynebacterium hiratae, assembly GCF_009708045.1. NCBI lineage: Bacteria > Bacillati > Actinomycetota > Actinomycetes > Mycobacteriales > Corynebacteriaceae > Corynebacterium > Corynebacterium hiratae. The sequence goes on from NZ_VIOG01000002.1 coordinate 8,427, forward strand.
GCCCCGGGGATTACTGCACGGTGCTTGACTCCAGCAACCTCTGCGAGTTGAGCAGCAACCATTACTTCTTCTGACGTAGCCTCACCCTGCGTTACCGCGGTGACTTCTACTTCTGGACGATCCCTAAAAAGACCTAGGATAATACGGCTATCAAGTCCTCCCGAAAGACGCAGCTGAACATGATCAGTCCCTCGTCTATCTAATGCACGCTCAGTGGCGTTCAAGAAGGCTTGCGAAAGCTCATCAGCTCCGGTAAACCAGCGATTATCCTTCTCTTCCAAACAGATCTCCGCCTGCTGCGGAGCTGCTCCGATTCGAATCGCACCCCCAACAACACGGAGGGAAGACCTCGGTGCGAGAGTTTTGACACCGCGAAAGGGCGTAACCCCCGATACTGAGTAGCCAAAATTCAAATATTCATAGGCGTAGTTCTCATCAAGCTGTACACGAGAAGAATCTCCATCACTCATCGCCAACGCGATGAATAATGGGCGATTGGAAATATACGTGAAATGTGCATCTTGACCATAGTGGATGGCTTCTAATGCTGGGACCGTATTCCAAGCGAATACACGGTTAGTATTTTTGTCTCCCATAATCGCCGCGTAGCTTCCCCACACAGGCTGCTCAAAGCGAAGGTCACCGGCACGCGTAGAAATTGCTTCAATGAGAGATGCCGAATGCAGAGGGCTTGTCGCAAATGCCCAGCGCCCCTTTTTTAAAGCAAAACACGGTTTTTTAGCCTGCGATTGCGATTGCCAAATTACGGAGGTCGTCCCACCCATGCCCAAATTGCGTACAGCCTGTGCCTTCGCCAAGTATCTCTTTCCGAGATATTTCGATATCTCAGGCAGCACTGTATCGAGTTTGTGCTCGATCTCTTCGGAGTTGTCGTTCTGCCAGTTTCGAGGGATAATCGTTAGATTTAACATGAGCGAGCACCTTTGAGGACGTCTTTTTCCAATCGCTTAATTCAATAAGAGTCAGTTTCAGACTTTAATTGTGGGAAGAAAATGGTTTTTCAAGCTTAGCGAGATATTCGAGGTATTCCGAAAGTTGTTCTTGGCTGGTCCCACAAGCATCACCGGCGTCGTTGCCGTTCTGTGAAACAAGCGCGCTTGCCACGCTACGAATCTGAGCATCGATTGAGGCTGGAGATATCGGTAAGTACGGCGGCAAGGATTCTAGCTGACCGAGAATACCAGGATCATACGATGCCAAAACGGGAATCCCCTTCTGCATGGCAAGCAGGGCCGCCGACGTATGGAATCCGCTACCAATCCGATCAATCAGAATTGAGATGCTCTGACTGCATCCTCCATTTTCATTGACCTCAACAAATTCGAAAAAGCTGTTATTCTCGCGTAGCTGTCTGAGAGCCGACATCACCGGTTCCGGCCTCTTATCAGATAAGATTCCGATACGAATTGGTTCAACCGACTGAAGATCCTGCCGCACCATCGAGGTTTGGTCGAGATTGAAATTCGGAAGCCAGACTGATGGAAGTCCGAGCTTCAAAACTCCCGGCGAGGTAGAAATCAGCTTTGCATCGCGGTCTCTAAGAATTTTACGCGCGGTTTCGCGGTTAGCTGCGAGACGAACCAGAATCGATTTGTCGAGGGACTCCCAGTGGCTCCCAGGGATTAGCGCCATTTCTTCATATGGATCAGCTAGCTGATCGTCCGACACGAAAGCATAAAGGCCGATTCCTGAACGCCCCAATTGGTGTCTTAGGTTGGTGCCAGTCCCCAATGTTTCTTCGAAGAGCGGTTCATAGTCTAGGGTCACCAGGTAATCCGCTGTTTTTAGGAGGAGATTCCATGTACGCAATTGTTCCTCGACAGCGCCATAAGCTTTACCCAAAAGATGCCATTCGAGCGGACTCTGTTGTAAGTAAATCTTTCCTTTCCAAGCTAACGCAACGTTTTCATCAATAGTGGTCAGTAGACGGCGTAAGGGGTACGTCTGGTTAAGCATTCCTCGTCGGAAAGGAGGGACCTCAACTGACAAGTCCAAGTTTGTCCCGTCCTTGTCCGGCGTTGAAGCAAACTGCTGCCATATTTTCCCGAGGACAACCTCCTGGGACTCCCAAGAATGGTCCTTTCGAATCAGCTCAACTCGCTCTTTAAAACGTGGGAGATCGTGGAGGACTTCTCTAACAGCCTCAGCAAAGGAGTACGGGTTTCGCTCCTCATGAACCCAGCCAACGTTCGTTTCCCGGATAAAGGAGCCTTGGGCCTGCAGATCCGTGCCTACTATAGGCAGACCGGCCTGAATATATTCACGAATTTTTGTCGCCAACGCCTGATGATGCGCCTTAGTTCCGTACAAGGGACTCAGGCCAATATCTGCGCTGGAAACGTAGCTCGTAACGTGCTTGGAAGGAACATAATCCACAATATGGACCCTGTCAGAGACTTTATGTTTCTTTGCTAGCTTCTCAATTTCCGCACGCGGCGCCTTGTCCTTTGACCCTACGAAAGCAAGATGCACGTTAGGCAGCAAAGGCATCGCCTCTACAGCCGTAAAAATACCGCGACGCTCGGCCAGTTTGCCTACGTAAACCAGCAAGGGTTCATCTCCGAGACCGAGTTCCTCACGCAAGGATTGGCGGTCTAAGTCAGGATTCAAAATTCTGGCACTGCTAGGCGCATTAACTACGATGCTTGGCGTTTGCTCTAGATGATGGCGTGCCTGTAGTTTATCTGCGAGTTGAGCTGAGACCGTAATGACATGATTTGCATATTGAATCATTTCTGATTCGAGAGCCAGCCAACCATAGCGGTGCCCCGCCGGTCCACTAAATCTCTGACCAGGCAAATACTCATGGGCATCATAGATCCATGGAACAAAGACACCGTCTCTCAGCCTCTCATCCTGGTATAGCTTCGCAGCCGACATTGGGTGTCTATCGTGCACATGGATGATGTCTGGTTGTAGTTCCCGGAACGCGCGAAGGAACAACTCTTCAAATCCGCCGATTTGAGGCCAGAGTTCGATGGCTTGCCCTGGCTGACCACTGCGAAGCCACTGGCCCAAGTTCTGCTTATTCAACTTTGCGCGAACCCAGCTTTCACGGACATCAATGACTTTCTGAAATACTGGAGCCAGTTTTTCATTAACGTCAACGGTTTTCTCGAGACGCTGACCAAAGCGGCTTGGCGCAACTAGACGGGGCAAATTTCGTATCGAGAGGACAAAGCCAACTTTTTCCTCGGTCTTTGACCTTAAGTTAGCAACTTCATTCCTAATCCTCTCGTTTTCTTGGTCGATATAGTCCTCGGCCCCCATTTCCTCCTTCGGCTGACGACGGCGCCATTCAAGGTACTGACTCCAATCCGGAACGAGCCGATAAATGGGGATACGCTCGTAGGAGCCAAGCATGCTAACATCTCGCTGTTTCATGCCTACAATGACAACTTCATAGCCTTGGTCACGAGCGCTCACGGCCATCTTTTCAACGCGCGAATCCCCTTCAACGGTGTTTCCAACAGCCATAACCATTAGGGGCTTCAACTTAACTCCCATGACTTAAATCTCTCGTTCAACGTATCCATGCAAAATAGGGTTAACGCAGTTCTCGTTCTGCAGTCACCGCTAGTGCTTGTATCTTTTTGAGCCTCTCAGCCCAGCTGTGTTTTTGCCAGATTTCCTGCCAAGAAACATGGTTAGATTCTGCAGCGACCCGTGCCATTGTCGCTGTAACCTCGCCGCTCTCATATCCAGTTGCAAAAGTTACCCCTAACGGGCCAAACAACCTGTTAACGGGAGAATCCCTAAAGCAAAGGATGGTAAAGCCCTTTTCCAGATAAGAAACAGACTTGTACGGAAAAGCACCTTTTCCGTAATCCGACTCCAGAAGGAGAACTCCGCAAGCTCTCTCTGTCAACGGTCGATACCCATTGAAATCGCCATTTAACACTCGGACGAAAGGTGACTCTGAGATCCCTAGCTCTTCCAACTGACCAATGAGCGCCTGTTGTTCCTGAGGGCGAACAATAAAATCAAAATACACTCGACCGAAACCACTCGATGACGAATTCTCATCTAAAAGGATCGAAGCTACAGCTGTTAGGTACGCGTCCATCCGGTACGCACTTCCAATTCCGCCCGAGTAGACGAATGTCGTTCCTTCCTGCGGACCGCGAGACAGGGCGCAAGCTGACTCGGTTACCCCGGGAGGAAGCTCATCATCTACGAATGAAACTTCACAATTCGATTCAAGAAGTGTTTCAAACATCCTCTTGCTTTCAAGAGAAGGCGCTACGAACGAACCGAAAGAATCGTCCAATCGAGTCAGCTCAAAGATGCCGGAAGCCAGCACAGCTGCGGACGGGCCATCCGGGAACATGCTTGAATCCAGCCAATGGAGATCTCGCACAAACCATAGACTCGGAGTCCGAGATATTGAAGAGGCTAGGTCGACCAATCTATAGGCCTGGATGATAACATCTCGGTTTTGTACTGGGTTTGTTGAATTCTCGCCGTATATCAGTACGCAGCGCTTACCCGAATTGAGCCAATCCTCGACGAGTCTAAAACGCCGCTCAAGGAACTTAGTTGTCATCCCTATTTGGAGCGTCAGCCAATTATCCGCCATTTCTAAATAGAGATTACGAATTCTTTGGGGCCGAGCACCATTAGAGCGGTTTTCAACCGCGGCTACGGAGAAAAACAGGCTGAATTCTTCGAAATCACCGTAGTCCTCCCAATAGCGGGGAAGATCCTTTTCCATTATCTGGTCAATTATCGCGAACAGGCTTCGCCCATGACTCTGGCTCCCCATAGATGAACTACGACCCGCGTCACTTGGTTGGCCGTACTCGTGAACAAGCTTGTCAACGCCACATACGGAAAGAAAGCTTTGGCTTCTCGCTAGGAGCCTCATTTCAATACGTTCTGCGGCGTAGCAACGTCCCATGCCCCCGTTATGAGAAGCGGCTACTGCAAGAGAGTCTGCGTCACCGCCGACGAAGAATAGGCTAGAAAATTCTCTTCCACGTAAACGCAGAACGTTACGGAAAGACCTTCCCATGGTAAAGTCCTTATACCAGAAGAAGGAATTCGACGAAATGACCCGTACTTTCTTCCCCTCAACCTCAAGTGCCTCACCGAGTTTGCTAACCGCATACTCGATATCTAAAACCGAGGCGTAGTTCTCATCCGTGTCGACAACGACACCAACTACGTCGGAGCTTTCGTCGAGCATTTCTGTACCGCACGAGGAATCTGCTAGGTTCCACAAGAAGTGGGGTGCGGTTGAGCCGAGACTAACCGCTTTGCTCATCTCCCACTCATTTAGGAACACTAACCCAGCAGCAGAGTCGGCGAGCTGTTCAAACGCGACCAACTTAGCCTTATTTCTCCTCTTGCTAAAGTCAAGCTCACCAGGCTGAAGTACCGAAACAACTGTTCGCCGGTCAAGGTTCTTTGCTGCAAACAGGCTTGGCCAAATTCCTATGCCGATAACATAGCCAATGCCGAATGCAGTTAGCATGTCCTCGAACCACTTGGCAGAAGGCAAGTCTCCGTCTGCATTTAGCCATGCCGGAACTGGAGTTGTAGCTCCATATAATTTACGTTCTTTTACGTTAAGAACGATCGGAGTGTATCCGGAGGCTTCTATCTCTCCCAGCACTAAGCCAATTAGCGGGCCAATTCTGTTTACAACGACTAAAACATTCACTTAGAGCCCCATCGAGTCTTTTCCTAGTAGTATTTCCATCTCTTTTGTCACAGTGTTTGACGGGCCGCTTTGTGCGCGAACACGTTGCGCTGCATTTCTCGACATTGCGAGAAAGCGCTCTGGCGATTCAAACAGGGCAACAATTTTTTCTATGGCGCCTGGAATGTTCGATTCTTCGAACTGAATAGCACAAGAGTCATCGACAAACTCCGGTATAGCCGTCACTGGGTTGGTTATTGGAACTAGTCCCGAGCTCATTGCCTCGTCGCGGGAAACCCCTTGGGTATCGAAGCGTGAAGGAACTAGGAACAATCCATGTTCCTTGTGTAAATCTGCGATTTCTTGTTGAGAAATGAACCCGCGTTGAACACGCACATTCGGCTGCTTTTGCAATTCATCAAACTCGCTAAAGTGCTGCCCATCTCCGATAATTGTTATCTGCAGCTTATCCCAGTAGATGGTGTCTTTCAGCGAACGCAAGACTGCTGCCGCAATGTCAGCACCATAGTTAAAAGCGTGAGCACTGCGCACCCAAAGAATCTTAAATCTTTGGTCAGCGTCCTTCTCTTCGTAGGAAAATATTTTGCCATCAATTACGTTATGAACAATTGCACTACGAGATTGGTTAAATCGTATTCCTAAGTCTTCCCCAGCTGCGGTGCGCCACCAATCGGAAACAAAGAAGAACTTGTCTACTTTAGAATTTGAAGCAGTTAATTCTTTCCAAAGATCTTCGTTCCGAAGCGACTTCTCAATACGACCATTCAACACCTTTGGGTCTCGGATGCCGTACGGTAAACGGCTCCAATTTCGTACTTCATACCCATGAACGAAAACCGCCAGTGGGATATCTTCAGGAATCACTTTTTTGATGACCTGCCACATTTCCGAATTCATAAAATGAACGCTTACGGAGGCGTATTCATAGATAGACAGCAGTCCGATGAGTTCATTTACATAACCTGAAAGGACAGGAACACCATCGTAAATGTAGACGTCTGGCTTTACTCTTTTCCCGAAAGCAACGACGTCAACATCAAAACCGGATTCTTGATAGAGCTTAACGCGCCTATGAACAAATCCGTTCGCATACTGTTTGTCGGCGGAAGGATACTCGTTGGCCAGAACAAGGTGTCGACGTCGAGGGAGCTCGCCCTCCAAGTTCTCTCTCGAAAACTGTCTGACGAAACAGTACTCTTCCCTATTCCGTAGATCGGTCAGAGATACCCGATCCATGCCCTCCCCTACGCTGAAGCTCGGTCGCTGCTTCTTCAAAAATGCATTCTCATTGAGCAATCGAGTTATCAGCTCTTGTGCCCCAATAGTACGCGGCATTGGGCGTTCTACGAACGATTGTTCATAGTATTTATCGCTGGTTCCGATCATGATGCTTTGACTCTTGCTTTGATTTCGTGACAGAGAGAATTACCCGATAGTTAAACGCGGAGTTCCATTCCACTTTTCAGCGTCCGTTATCCTACGACCATCGAAAATTGCTCGGATTCCAGGAAAGTCCTCGGGTGAAATAGATTTGTACTCGTCATGGTCGGCCTGCACGATGACAGCGTCGACCGATTCGCCAAGCTGATAGGCATTCCATCCAAAATCGTTAAGTTCTGCCGCGTTGTACATCGGATCATGCACGACGACATCCGCGTTTCGCTCACGGAGTGCCTCCACTGTCGCGAATACACCGGAAAAAGCGGTTTCCTTTACCCCACCTCGGTAAGATGCGCCCAGAACAGCCACCTTCAGCCCGCTGAGATCTCCAAGTAGGTTGGCGAGCTGATTAACACAGTATTCAGGCATAGTTGCGTTAAACTTACGAGCTTCTCGCACTACTGAGGCATCCTTGTCGGTCGACAAATACAGGCGCGGATAAACCGGAATACAGTGCCCACCGACGGCAATACCCGGGCGATGAATATGGCTGAAAGGCTGCGAATTACACGCATCAATCACCTTGTAAACGTCAATACCAGCCGCATCTGCGTACACCGCGAACTGATTAGCCAATCCAATATTCACGTCGCGATAGGTGGTTTCGGCAAGCTTAGCCATCTCGGCAGCTTCGGCTGTCCCCATATCCCAGACCCCGTTGTCACGGGGTAGATCAGGACGCTCATCGAACTGAAGGACTTCTTCGTAGAATTCCATTCCCTTGCGCGTTCCCTCATCGGAAAGGCCGCCGACGAGTTTCGGATACCGCCGCAGATCCTCGAATACACGACCTGTGAGTACTCGCTCTGGGCTAAAAACAAGGTCAAAGTCCTTGCCTTCTTGCAATCCAGAGATTTCTTCGATCATTGGCTTCCAACGATTGCGCGTGGTACCAACAGGCAAAGTTGTCTCGTAAGAAATTAGAGTATCGGGGGTCAGGTGTTCGGCAAGTGACTTGGTAGCTTGATCCATCCAATTGAAGTCGGGCTCCCACGTCTCATCGTTAACGAACAATGGCACGACGAGAACGATGGCGTCTGCTTGCGGGATCGCTTCAGAGTATTCAGTAGTTGCACGCAGCTTTCCTGCTGGCACAAGTTCCTTTAGATACTCGTCAAGGTGCTTTTCCCCAGGAAAAGGCTCCCGAGCTTGGTTGATGGTGTCTACCAGTTCTTTGTTTATATCCACGCCAACGACATTGTGGCCGGATTTCGCAAATTGGACGGCGAGTGGCAACCCGATCTTGCCAAGTGCTACGACTGCGATATTCATCTTTTTCTCCTACAGGTTCATTTCCAAGAGACGGTGGGTGCTTGCGGATTCCAAGACGCTTTCAACGACCTTCATCGTGTTCAAAGCTTCTGCCATCGTTACGATTTTCCCGCTCTCACCGAGAATCGCATCACGGAAATTCTCGTGTTCCACGGCAAGCGGCTCTCGTTTATTCAAGGCATAGCGTGTAACGGTTCCCTCGGACACTCCGCGGAAATTGCTCACTTGGTCCCACTCAATCGGGTCAACCCCGTTTTCATAGTAGGTCAGGTCACCCATAACCGTTTCAGCTACCAAAGCACCGTTTTCACCCACAACAACAGTCTGACGGTCCTTGAATGGAGTAAGCCAATTGACCAGGTGATTAACGATAACCCCGTTCTCCAGCTCCCCTGCTACAGATACCATGTCTTCGAATTCGCGGCCTGCGCGATGTGCGGTAGTCGCAGAAATGCGTGCGTAATTTGAATCAGCGACCCAAGCAGTAAGGTCAATATCGTGCGTTGCGAGGTCTTTTACGACGCCTACGTCGGAGATGCGAGCAGGAAAGGGAGACTGCCGACGGGTAGATACTTGGTAGACCTCACCCAAAAGTCCTTCGGCGATCTTTTTCCGCATCTCAAGCAGAGCCGGATTACAACGTTCCACGTAACCTACAGCACCCACCAAACCTTTTTCCGAAAACGTCTTGACCATCGTTTCAGCCTCTCCGAGCGTATTGGCCAGAGGCTTCTCAACCAGCGTATGCACGCCAGCATCGGCAAGAGCCATAGCAACGTGGTAATGGTGAGCCGTAGGTACAGCAACTACTGCTGCATCGATGTCGTGCGCAAGAAGCTGCTCAACGTTTTCATAAACTGGCAGTCCCTCGGCGACTCCGAACTTATCTCCAAATGGATCAGCAAGAGCCACGAGGTCGACTCCATCCAAGGACCGAACGTTTCGGACATGGTGGCGTCCCATTGAACCTAGTCCGATAACCGCATACCGCAAGATATCGCTCATTAGGCACCAGCCTTTGCTAGCTCGTTTACGGCATTCACGATGCGTTCAAGGTCGTTTTCCGACAGAGTCGGGTGCACTGGCAGAGACAAGCACTCCTTTGCTGCGGCTGCAGTTTCTGGTAGTGCCAAACCTTCAGCGAAATGCTTGAGCGACTCGAGCTCGTGGTTAGGAATCGGATAATATACACCCGAACCAATCTGATATTCGTCACGGAGGGCTCGCATGAAGCCATCCCTGTCTTCAGCTATTCGAATCGTGTATTGATGGTAGACGTGAGTAGCCTTCTCATGGACCTGCGGAACCTCCACACCTGTAATGTTGGTGCTTAGAAATTCTGCATTCTTCTGCCGGGTAGCAGTCCAACCCGGCAACTTTTTGAGCTGGACACGGCCAATTGCTGCATGAACATCGGTCATTCGGTTGTTGTATCCAACCACTTCGTTCCGGTAGCGTTCTTCCATTCCTTGATTTCGGTAAAGCCGTACCCTGCGGAGGAATTCTTCATCCTTGGAAGAGACAAAACCGCCTTCAGCGGAAGTCATGTTCTTGGTCGGGTAAAAGCTGAATGCACCAAACAGGCCCATCGTTCCGACGAACTTACCGTCCCAAGTTGCCATGTGGGCCTGAGCACAGTCTTCTAGGAGGAGAACATCGTGCTTTTGAGCTAGTCCAAGGAGCCCCGCCATATTCGCAGGATGGCCATAAAGGTGTACTGGCATGATCGCCTTCGTACGGTCGGTAATCCTTGTCTCCACGTCTTTAGGGTCAAGGGTGAAGTACTCATCAATGTCGGCGAACACAGGCTTCGCGCCCGTTGCTGCGACAGAGTTAGCAGTCGCTGCAAAGGTGAAAGACGGCACAATAACTTCATCCCCTGGGCCAATTCCCGCGGCCAACAAACCGAGGTGCAGGGCCGACGTACCAGAATTCACCGTTACGCCAGGAACTCCATTTAATGCATCTTGAGAGAACTCTTCCTCGAATCGGGCGGTCTCGGGCCCTTGGGCAATCATACCGCTAAGCAGAACCTTGTCGACCGCCTCGCGCTCTTCATCGCCAATAATGGGTTTTGCCGCAGGAATAAAACTCTTATCAGTCATTTTTAACTTTCAACTCTCCGTCTAGCTCAATGTATTTTTGCCCAGTCTTGGGGCACGTAAAAGTACTCTCTTTGCCTTCAACAGGTACCAGCTTGTGGCCAGCCTTCCCCACCCAACCAATCTGTTTGGCCGGAGTTCCAGCGACCAAGGCAAACGCTGGTACGTCTTTGACCACAGTTGAACCCGCAGCAACCAGCGACCAAGGGCCAATTTCAACTGGAGCCACCAAAACGCTTCTGGCTCCGATAGCTGCACCCTCACGTACCGTCACGCCAACTGGTTCCCAATCGCTCGCGCTCTTCAATGACCCGTCTTCATTAATCGCACGAGGATATTGATCATTGGTTAGAACTACTGCCGGCCCGATAAACACACCATTTTCCAGCTTTGCCGGCTCATAAACAAGTGCTAGATTCTGAATCTTGCAATTGTCACCTATTTCGACGCCTTCGCCAATATAGGCGGCCCGCCCGACAATACAGTTTCTTCCGATCTTGGCGTTTTCTCTCACCTGCACTAGGTGCCAAATTGAAGTTCCGTCGCCGATTTGCGCATCAACCGAAACCTCAGCCGATTCAACGATACGTGGAGCCACAGTTCTCCCTACTTTTCATCTTGCCTTCATCCCACAGCAACACCAATTACGCCTAGGCGTTGGGATTACACCATAGTAGTACATGGAAGCATTCGATTCTTCACGAGCCACCACTTCACTTGCGAAGTTCATAATTTAGGAACGTTTCCTTTCGGGCCCGGGACTAGACTAGCGGTCTGGTTCCCTGCCAAGAGATTCTCCCACTGGGGTATGACTGCCTTAATGTCCCACTTCTTTGCAAAATCCCTTGCTGATCTGCCGTTTGTTTCGAAGTTTTTGCGGTCACAATTTTGGAGGATTCTCTCTATGCGAGTCTCTTGAGTCCAACCTGCCGCGTGCTCACCGAAAACTTCGGAGACTCCCTCCCGCTCCCAAAAAACAGGTATGGTTCGTGCCGCCATGCCCTCGGCAGGTGCAAGGTGAAAGCTCTCTATTTCGCTTGGAGACAATATATATCCAATTCCGCGATACCAAGAAGCAATATCCGCGCTGAAAGGGTCGAAAGCTACGTGTGCTTGGAGCACTTCACTCCGTGCGATGCGTTCAAAGAAATCTAGGTAGAGCTGCTTTTCGACTGGGTCATTCCACACGTGCGGATACTCCCAGGGCATGCGCCCTTTAATCCGCAACGTATATCGCTTGTCAATGGATGCCAATTCGTCGATAAGGTCGAGTGCTCGGTCAGGACGCTTAAGAAACGGAACCATTCCTACAAGTCCCAATGTGAATTGAGCGTTCGCGTTCTTTGACCGATCAAAGTCGAGCGTGTCTACGGTGTTGGGCAGAACCATTGTTTTTTCTCTCGGCAGGCCGAAACGCTCAATAGCTTGGGTGCGGACCCAATCTGAGACGAACACCAGCGTCTCGACGTTTTCCCAGTTGACCTCTTGCATCCAAGGACCATTAAGCTCAAACCTATGCAACCTAGAAATCAGACGTGTTCCGCTTGGGAGGTTGTTCGAGTACCACGCGAGAGAAGGACCAGCCCACTCACAAAAGACCACATCAGCCCATTCAGCAAGCTCTTGGCTCACTTCGGCATCATGGGTATGTAGTGTCGCCCATTCATCTTGGCGAACTTCAAACAGTGGATTGCGAACTAGAAAATCCATTAGCTCTCCCATGAACTTCAGGTCATGAGAGGCCACCACTAGACGGCACGGCCTTGTCCCCTGACGTTTCACGGCCTCGGAAAGCGCACCCGTTCGCTCAAAGTATTGTTTAAAACGGGCTCGGGCTTGTCCCATAGAAAAGTACTCACTGGCTTGCTTTGCGCTTCGCCGAGCTGCATCCATGTTGGGGAGGCCCTGGGATATCTTGGCAGCAACCACGTCGATGGAGTCATCAGCGCGTACGAAAAACGGGTAATCTTCACCCCAGAGCTGTTGATGGTCCTCAGTTTCATTGATGATTGGCACTGCACCCGCCGCGCTGTATTCCAGTGCTTTTGTTGACACCTCAAGGCTTGAATCAAGTTCTGCTGAGCGCCACCCAAATCCTAGATCCGCCTTTTTGATTTTTTCAATGGACTCGGTACGTGGAAGAGCACCGTGCCATGTCACTCCGCTCTCAGGATCCGAGGTTGCTTCCTCCAGCGCACTGCGCATCATTCCAGCCCACTGAGGGTCATCCTTTGCCTTGTTAAACTTTGCACCGACTACGTCAATATGAGCATCAATACCGAGTTCCTTGAGCGCTCTCGGCAGCTTTAACATCTCAAGCGTCCGCCACTCGCGCGCTAGCTTCCCTGCGTAAACTATTCTCAGCGTTTCTGAATCGGCTCTTTGAATGCTGCTTTCTTCGACGAAGGCATAATCCGGAATCATTGGAGGAATCAATAAGACTTTGCCCGCTGCTTCCGGAACTAGTGCTTCCCAATAAGAGCGAGCTGCCTCTGTCTGTGCAAAAATCCTGTGCGAATGCTCTGCGATGTACTTCAGACGTTGGACTTTCGTAGGAGATAGCTTGCTTGGGGGAAATGGAAGATCGGTTACATACGCCCACAGTTTAGAAGATATCTTTTCATACGAGCAGAAATCATAGACAGCCTGAAAACCTCTGACGACAACGGCCGAAGCGTGTGTCTGTTCGATGAGTTCTTCAACTAGATGGGCTGCTTCCTGTGTGCTCAGCGCAGCATCGCGTGCGATGCCCTCTGGTTCATGCACATGAATGTTGTCGAGACCATCAACCGATTCCAACAAAGTGCGGTTCTGGGGATAGTTTTTTAACTGTAGGTGAACCTCATCGAAAACACCGGCCAGCACCTCAGAGACAGACATCAGCCAGATGGAAGAGCCATCAATAACGTTGGGGCTTACATCACCGTAGACAACGACTGAGCTCATTTATGACTCTCCTTTATCCGTAAGGTTGAGGCCGTTTTCTTTAACAAACGGTGCTTCATTGTGGCGCAATGCTTGGATTACCGGCGAATGGATATCGCCTTCCCAGTCCCATGCAGCAGAGTCACCACGCACTACTACCGTGGCTTGGCTACGAAGCTCATCGGTAAAGTGGTTTGAGGTGTCGCTAGCTTGAACAACCACTACCGCTCCGTTCTCTTTTGCCTTTGCTACGTGCTCGAGCAGATCTAAGAATGCAATGGTCTTTTGCGTGGACAAAAGTCCTGACCACAAGCCACGTTCAAGCTGGTTTTCGTCCACGATAAGGTGGCTGGCATCTGGATCTGGTTTTCCCAAAAGGTGTGGGGCGCGGATTCGACTTACTTCCGCAACTTCGCGCAGACATTCCTCCACGCAGGGGGATCCGATAATTTCGACCTTTCGCGTCCATGCGTCGGACGGCGCATTCATGAGGGTATGCAGCACATCGGCGCTATCCTCATTCATCTCCTGATCGGCTGCAATACGTCCAGCAGTGTGCGCAGTCGGGCGCGCGATGATGCGTGACGCCGGGATGGTGGCCGGCGCAAAAACACTGTGAGGATGCCGTCCTTGGTTCTCTTCCTTATCAGTAAAGCCTGCGGTGAGTGTATTCAATGGTTGCCGTTCAGCCAGTCGATTCTGTTCTTGGGCAGCGTCAGATAGGCTCTTGAGCTGCTTCTGAAGGCGAACGCTACGGCGAAGAGATTCCTTGATTAATCCCTCCGCATGCTTCCGCGCTGAAATCGACATGGCAGCAAAAAAGACACCCAATAGTGCTGCACCAACAAGCAATACACGACTAGCAAGCCCCTCCCCCACCACAATGGCAGCGATAAGCAGCACACCGGTACCAGCAGCTAAGAGAGTCAGTCCCCGTCCTCGGCGAAAGAAATCAAGCCCCATGAAAGTCAATCCTTTGTGTGTATGAAAGTTGCTAAATACATGCTGCACACGACGTTCAGATGGTTTTCACCGGCACGACTTTGAACGCTTCGCACCCTACTGTTCACCGCCGAGTGGCTTCTCTAGGAGCACCATAGGTGGCCGGTAAGCAGCCGTGACTTCTGCGAGAAAGTCGTGCGCAGGCTGCTTATCTTCCCTGCCCATGAGTTTTGCCCATTCGTGATACTGTCCCGCCACTGTATCCGTTGAGCCATCAGCGATGATGCGCCCCTTTGAGATCCAGATTGCCCGGTTGCAGTTGTTCTCGATTTCCTTGATGGCGTGCGAAACCAAGAACAGGTTTCCGGCGCGCTCAAGGAGCTCGCGCATTCGGGCGCTAGCCTTTGCACCGAAGGCGGCATCACCAGTGGACAGGGCTTCATCAATCATGAGGATGTCTGGCCTCACTGCTGTCGAAATTGCAAAAGACAAGCGTGCTGACATACCGGACGAGTATGTTTTCATCGGTCGCTTAATCGCATCACCGAGTTCGGTCCACTCCGCGATCTCAGGGATTTGCGCCCTCGCGTCGGCAGGACTCATTCCCAGAGCCAAGCAGCCCAGGTAAATATTGTGCTCCCCAGACAGATCAGGCTGAAGAGCCGGGGACACGCCCATGAGCGTGGGTTGGGAGCGCGTCAGTATCCGTCCCGATGTTGGGGCTAGACCACCGGCAATCATGCTCAATAGCGTCGATTTTCCTGAGCCGTTAAGTCCAATAATGCCGATCGATTCACCAGGTAGCGCGATGAGCGAAGCATTAACGATTGCATCAACGACAGTTTTTCCGCGGCTGACACGCGTCATGCTCGCATCTGAGGAGCGGCCCTGACTAATCACGTAGCGTTTGGACACGTTGTCTACGACAACATTCGCCCGCTCCACGTAATTGATATCGAGGTCAGATTGCAACTGCGCCGGTGGTTCGGCGCCAGATGGTTCTTCTAAATAGCTTTCCCGCGATTGGTCCTCGCTTTTCTCATCCGTGACCTTCTTTTTCGTTTCGAGGTACTCACCAGGTGCTGCAGGCAACTTAGACGAGTCGAACATACTTATCCTCCGCCCTCCAGAAGAAGATAAAACCAAGCACAAAGGCTCCTACGCTCCAGGCCACAAGCTCTCCCCAGGTCGCGAGACTAGGCGCGGTGCGATAAATCGAAGCATCACGCACTGCAGTAAGGAAGATGTAGCACGGATTGGTTGACATGACTTGGTGAACAGCTGAGTGCTCGGCGAACCTATCGATGGAAAACATCACACCGGATAAGAAGAATAGGCCGCGAGTCACAAGCCCCAGAATGGTTTTTGCTTCAGGAACCTGGGCTGTAAGGCGCGCTGTGATCATCATGAGCCCGCATCCAAAGATATGGATCAATATGAAAAGCGGCACTACCAGTATCAATGTCCATGAGGGCCACGTTCCCCACTGAAAAAGGAAAGCCGCTAACAGCGCCACGATGGCGGGTAAGACGTTATCGATCATCGACCGTAGAGTCGTCGAAAAAGGGATAGATGCACGTGGAAACTGGAATGCGCGGATCATGGAGCGCGAAGACTGCATGAGACTGATACCAGAATTCATCAGCCCCGTCATCATCGACATAAAGATAATGCCGATAAAGAGAAAGCCGATGAAGTTCTCAATGCCCCTGGAGGTTTTCAAGAGCATGCCGAAAAGGAACCCGTACAGAGCTACATCAAAGAGCGGGTTGAGAACGAGCCATAACTGCCACAGACGGTAATCACGAGTGGTTCGCAGTGCCTTTGCCCGAGCATCCGCAGTAATGAAGAAACGGCGTGCCCACAGCTGCGAAATGTACTCACGCAGCGTCGGGCGGGTAGCCAAGGGGTGCAGCCCCTCTGGGTTTACTATCTGCACCCGGCCCTCATGCCGGGCAACCTGGGCATTGAGCTCTTCAACTCCGCGTTGTGCAGTTTTGGAGCTTCGCCATTTATGGCGTGCCACATACATCAGCCCTTCCATTCCTTCATCGGTTTTCGAGTGATATGACACTAGTGTGTCCACTCTCGGCCTATCAAAGGAAGCGCCTACTTCACGCAGACCGAGTTTTACTAACGAGTATTCTACTCAGACTTCCCAAGAAGTTCGTCTAGCACCTTGCCTGCCTGTGCAGAATCACCCGAAGCCATGCGATACGTCAAAGGCAGCTTGGATAGCGGCGAGTCTTCGACCACGATGCCCCACACGGCTGTTCCGCTCCCGACGTAATCGGCGTATTTCGAAGGCAAGAATGGATTGACACTGAATGCTGTTCCCACCGTGTCGGTGTCATTGACCACCAAGGCGTCAAAATTCGTGGAAACGTTAAGAAACTCCAGGTAGGGAACGTAACCGTTGATCCGGACATTGCCAGCCGCTGGGTTCCCCCACAACTGTCGTCTCAGCTTTTCCGGACTCGAGGTGAAGATGTGCAGGACAAACTTCTCGCGCCGTGGATGCTCCGCAAGCGCGGTCAAGACATCTCCTATGCCGCGGTTGGCGTAGAAATTTCCGAAGTAAGCAATGTTGATGTGTTCTGGGTCGGCGATATAGTCCGACATCACCAAGTGGTACATTTCCGCCGTCGGGACAGCATGGTGGCGGATGGTCGATTTTTCCCGAATGAAAGATTGGAAATCCTCCGAATAGCGCTCCAGCATCACCTGCTGCTGATTGGCATTGGTAAAAATCACCTCATCTGCATAAAGAAGGGTGACAAGCTCGGTGAGCTCGAAGTGAGTTATGTACGAGAGTCCCGACCAGTCAGAGTGCTCGACCATCTTCCGCAGTTGATGAGTTGTGATACCCCTCGTTAGCTCGCCCGGACGGGGCGTGCCATCCACGCCGACGCTCAAAGGATCGGAGAATTCTGCTTCCCATCGCGTCCCCGGGTGCTTGTCTTTGAACAGCGCAGCGGCGACGTGCGAGCCAGACCATAGGGCGCGGGAGTACATCGACTCATAGCCGCCCTGTTTTCTAGCCCGTTTGCTTGCTTTGCGTGCGGCCTGGCGTGCGTAGGAGCAAATCGCGCCCCAATGCGCGAAGGAGGACACGACATCGATCTCCTCGGCATGGATCAGGTAGGGATCGACAATCAACCTGGTTGAATCGTCACGTCCTCGAACGCGCTGCATGTTGGCATAGAAGACGTCAACAAGCTCTGCATCATTCCTGATCACCTTCGCCGTGACATTGGCTGAGGTGTCAGCGTAGGGAGGAAAGCAATATGAAAACACCAGGCGGCTAGCCCTTTCCTGGCGGAGGTTCTCCCAATTCAAACCCGGAACGCCGACATCTACGGCGGTTTCAATTGCGCGCTGCACCTCGCCCGGGTGTGCTGTGAGATAGTTCTCCACGAAACCGAACTGGGCTTGCTCAAGCTTTTCTAGTGCGCGCTGCTTGCGGTTTGCTTCCTCGATGTCTCGGAGCTTGGCAATGCATTCCAGACGCTGCACCACGTTGAAATCAAAACTCTCACGTTGGCGTGAAACCGAGTCGGGGCGAATTGAGCGCACGTAGGCAGTCTCCTCCCTCGCCTGCGGGGTGTGAAGAAGCAGCCCCGGCGTTCTGAGGAAATTCGCGAAATACGCCACATCCTCGCCGGAGCGGAGTGACTCATCGTAGCGATAGCGCTGGGCTAGTGCTGTCGGAATGATTTTGCTGGCATTGAAGCCAAGCGCCCACGGCGCGGTGGCAACTGGGACCGCCGTACCGCGCAACGTCGCGATGCGGGCGTTGAGGGAGTTGTCCTGGGTAGACGCTCCGTCGGTGGTGTCGACGATGGGCAAGAGAGTGATAGCGCCGTCGTCGGCATTCTCAAGGCCAGTTTCGAGATAGTTTGGCTGAAGGGTGTCATCGTCATCGAGAAAGGTGATGAAGCGGCGGCTTGCGGAGGCAATTCCAAGATTACGGGCGCGTCCAGCTCCGGGAGCCAGGCTGTGCAGAACCCGAATCTTTAGCTCGGGGAAGCGGCTGACCAAGCTGTCGTGCAACGCGACCTGTATAGCCTCTCCTCTGGCATCGGAAACTCCTGTGCCGTTGAGGATGACGAGGACCTCGATGAGGTCTTTTCTCAAGCTTTGCTCCGCAAGGGAAGCAAGAGCAGAACCGAGGTTTGTGGCTGCAATGTCTCCTGTCATCTCTGCTGGGTCGGCGACAAAGGATGGGATGACCACGGATATGCCAGGCAAGAGGTTGTTCATCGGATCTTCTCCAGAATCTTGTACATCATAATCACAACAGAACCCGGGAGGTACTTCTTGAGCGATTTAGCCAAGGGGGTGATACGAGAGATGACAAGGCTTCTCAATGACATCTCAGGTACTGCGACGCTGGGGGATTCCGTGGATTCAACCGGAGCTGCTGTAGCAGACTTAAGCCCTTCCACCCAGTCCGCGCATGAGCGGTCGTGCTCGGTAGCAGTACCGATACGAAGCTGGATCCACATCTCGGTGAGACGGCTACCTGTAATCGACAGATCGTGGCCTTCCTGTACCAGCGCTAACTGTTGGAGCCGCGTCGTACCCACTCGCGGGGCCCAGTACTCAATGTGCCGATTCTTCCTTGCATATTCATGGAGAATCGGCAAAGCCTCATCAGCGTCGGTATCGACGAGAACGAGCGGGATCTCAGCGACATCAGCGAGCTGTTCCGCGGAGAAGCAGAATGTCACTGGGGATGTAGCCGGTGGGAAAGAAAAAGGTTGTTCGGAGGACTCCAGCAACATGGCGTAGGCGGAGTCCAACGGCTGAAACCCGTCAAGAGAAGATATGCGCATCGGTGAACCTATTCTCCTGGCCTATGGCTCTTCGTGCTGGTTGTTCACGGCATTGACGATGTCCAGGAATGCTTCGGGGACAACCTCATCGCGCTGGGTGGCGACCCACTCGCGCCCGGAAGGAGAAACGGTGAGCTTCGAGCGGTCGTCGATAAGCGCAGCCCATGCCTCAGCGAGTGCTTCCGGGTTCTCCGGAGGAACAACAACGCCCGCGCCGAGTTCTTCAATGAGACGTGCTGCCTCGCCTTGGACCACCGCAGTGGTGTGAACACCCAAGGACATCAGCTCGTAGGTCTTCGACGGAACCGTGCGGTTGAGTGGCTCCCAATCAGTCAAGTGCACAAGGGCAGTATCGGCCCACTCGTAAATGTTCTGAAGCTCATCGGCTGGGACTCGGTGTTCAATGGTTGCGTTGATCTCCAGGGATTCGATCGTGGCCTTAGTGGCGTGCCAGGTGGCTCCATCGCCTACAATGCGCAGGTTGATGTTGTAACCACGGTCTTGAGCAATCTTGACTGCCTTCACCGCATTGTCGATCTTCTGCGCGCGCCCCACCGTGCCGGCGTAAAGGACCTTCAGTTCTTTGGAGGACTGCTGTCCTTTGTCGCTGGCGAGGAACTCGGTCTTGGGTGGAAAGACGTTACGCACCGTCCGGATGCGACGAGCACCCGCCACTCCCCTACTGGCATCGTCTCGTTCCATGTGCTCGGTGAGGTCCTGGGACGTCGTCATGATGCCATCAGCGTGGTGCAAGGCGTGGTTCATGGCACGCTCGGTCAGCGCCGTCAGCAGTTGGAAGGGCCCCTTGGTCAGGACAATCTCACGAATAGAGCGTTTGCCTGTTCCTGAATTCCAGTCGCCTTTTTCTTTCAGCAGCTCCGGCCACGCATCACGGAGATCGATGATGTAAGGAGTGTGGAGAATTCTGGCAACGAACTGCGTAACGACAGCCGTGGGAAGGGCCGGGACGGTGCCGATAACCAGATCTGGTTTGAAGCTCTTGAGCTGCTTGCGCTTAGTCGCTTGCATAAACAGCATTGAGCCAGCTACTGAGGCCTGGTTAAGGATGCGGTGCGTCAGCGAGGGACCAGCGGGAAAGAAACCTGATCGCAGAATCTTCTCTCCGGAGTTTCCGGTTTCTAGCTCGTTCGCACCGAGGATGTTCTTTCGCGAGAACCACTGCTTGAGCCCGAGTCGGCGCTGGTAATGCGGTGGTGGCGCGATGACGAGGACTTCATGCCCGGCCTGGACAAGGATTTTGGCCAACCACGACCAGCGGCGCTGCGGAACTCCATTCTCGGGAGCCCAGTATTGAGAGAGAACGAGAATCCTCACGCTTCGTGCTGCCTCCTGGCTTTAAGGTGATGGTGAGTGGCTAGTCTAACCGCTTAATTTAGCGCCAAATGCCCTTGGTATCGATGATTGTCTTGCCGCCGAGCAGAGATTGATCAAGCTCGACGAACTGTCGGTGGTTGACCAGAAGGAGGACGACGTCGGCTGCTGCAATGGCTTCCTCCGTGTCCTGCTTTGTCAGGTTTGAAAGGTTGCTCAGCACCGGTGGCAATGCCTCCACGTTGGGCTCGACAACGCGGATATCTAGCTGCGGGTTATCAACGCCGAGGCGTTTGACGATTTCGAGGGACGGCGATTCACGCAGATCATCGATATCGTTCTTGAAGGCGATGCCGAGGGCAGCAACGACGGGATTTTCCTTTCCTTCAAGGGCCTTGAGAACTTGGTCGATGACCCACTCCGGCTTGCCGTCATTGACGTTGCGCGCTGTTTGGATGAGCTTTGCTTCTTCGGGTGCAGCGGAGACGATGAACCACGGGTCCACGGCGATGCAGTGTCCGCCCACGCCTGGCCCGGGCTGCAAGATGTTGACGCGGGGGTGGTGGTTCGCCAGCTCGATGAGCTCCCAGACATCGATTCCGAGACGATCACAGATGAGGGAGAGCTCGTTGGCAAAGGCGATATTGACATCGCGGAAGGAGTTTTCCGTGAGCTTTGCCATCTCAGCGGTCGTGGCATTAGTGAGTAGCAGGTCCGCGGTGCAGAAGGTGGCGTAGAGGGCACGGGCGAGTTGGGCGCCCTTCGGAGTCAGGCCACCGATGACGCGGTCATTGTTTTCCATCTCCTCCATGATCTTGCCAGGAAGAACGCGCTCTGGGCAGTGGGCGACAAAGATGGCATTCTCATCCTCGTCATTGAGGGACAGGTCAGGGCGCAACTCAATGAGATGCTTAGCCATATCCTCCGTGGTTCCAGGAGGTGAGGTGGACTCGAGTACTACAAGTGCGCCGGGTTTCAGGTAAGGAGCAAGCGCTTCGGATGCCGCACGAATGTACTTGGTGTCTACGCTGTGGTCCTCACGAAATGGAGTGGGAACGCAGACAATGTAGGCATCGGCATCGATCTGTTCCGTCTGTGCGGACAGTGTTCCATCCGCGACGACTCGGGCGAGCAGCTCCCCGAAGCCTGGCTCAAAGAAAGGCACCGTGCCGGCATTGATGCTGTCCACGGCATCCTGATTCACGTCGATGCCGACTACTGGGATTCCCTTGGAAGCTATGAACGCGGCGGTGGGAAGGCCGATGTAGCCAAGGCCAACGACGCTGACCTTGCCAAAGGCACGGGAATCAGTTGTGTTCGGAACCATGTCCGCCTTTCTATAAGTTCGCTGCTCATTACGGTAGCACGGTGACGGTTACCGGCTTGCGGTCGAATGGGCCGATGTCGGTGTTTTGTCTCAGCCCATATTTCATTCCTGCGTCCCTGCGTGAGCGTTTCCCAGGTGTGCTGCGTGTGCGACTACAGTAAGCGGCTATGGCACTGAGGAGAAACTACGCGCGCTATGGCGCTTCAAC
This sequence comes from Corynebacterium hiratae, assembly GCF_009708045.1. NCBI lineage: Bacteria > Bacillati > Actinomycetota > Actinomycetes > Mycobacteriales > Corynebacteriaceae > Corynebacterium > Corynebacterium hiratae. The sequence goes on from NZ_VIOG01000002.1 coordinate 30,499, forward strand.
GACTTTTTTCGACTCTGTCGAGGAGTTTCTCAGCTCCCCCGTGCCCGCCAGCTCTTCCGAGGAAGCTGAGGCCATTTCGATTCGATACGGCGCTGCATTCATGGATGTGCTCGTTGAGGATCGTGGCGCCGATGTCACTATCGTGCTGTTTCACGCGGCCATCGACCCGGCGAAGACCTCTCTCCCTGTCTTCATTGGGAGGCAGATGGTTGAAGGCGTTGATGCGAACGTGGTGTACATCTCCGATCCCTCGCTGGATCGGGGCGCAAGTATTGGGTGGTTCACAGGGGATGAGACGCGGCCATTCCAGGAAGACCTCACTTCCTGCCTGACTCATATTCTCGCTAGCTTTCACTCTGATGTGCCGGCCCAGGAGGTAGGCCAGAAGGCTATCTTCTTCGGCGCATCAGCCGGTGGCTTTGCCGCGCTGTATTTTTCACACCGCTTCCCCGGTTCATTAGCCGTGGTGTCAAACCCCCAGACCCATATCGGGCGCTACCTTGAGCCGCAGGTAAAGGCGTACCGCAAGAAGTGTTGGAGCAGCCGGAAGCTGTCTGAGACCACCATGACCTTTGACTTGGTTACTGAATACGGCAAGGGTTTCGAGAACTACGTGGCTTACCTTCAGAACGAAGACGACGAACTGCACTACACCCAGCATTATCTGCCGTGGTCCCAGGCAGTGGCTGAGCGCTCACAGCAGTGGAGGCTTCTCCTCGGGGATTGGGGCGAAGGCCATGCCCCTGCCCCACAAATGCTTCTCACCGGAATTCTCGGCTACGCAGCATCGCTTGCTGGCGATTGGGAGCGACTCTTCGAAGACGAGATGTTTGCCAGCCCAGACTAGAGCCGCCCCTAATTGCGTAGCTTCTTGTTCAGCTGGTCCAAGCGTGCGATGACCTTGTTAGCGCGATCCTCCCCAAGAACGCTGCGCACGTTAGACACGATGCTCGTCCGGTTCTGATAAACGCTGTCGATGGCTTGGTCAACTAGACCACGCACGCCTTTGCTTCGTGCTGATTCCCAGTCCTCGGTGCTAACGAAACGTGCCTTCCCACCTCGCTGTTGCGTGACGATCTTTGCGACCCGAACTCCCTCGGCTCGCTCGCTTTGTGCCAGAATCCGGAAGCCACGCAGGACGTAGCCGTGCTCCAAATGAAGGCTCACCAGGGTCCGAAAGGTTCCGTTCTCTGTGGGAACGTACGCGAAGTGCCCGATGCTTGGGTTATTGGAGGCAGCAAACCCCTCGACTATTTTGTAGGAGGGAACGCGCCGACCACGGGAATCTTCGATCCACAGGCTCACAAGGAGCTCATTATCAAGTTCCCACCCTGATTCTCCGTGGATGACAATGCTGACATCCCCGCTGGCGGGCTGCAGAAGATAGTGCTGACCACCGCCAACAGTGTCGTCAATGCTCAGCGGCGTGCTTGTGCTCTGCATCTGCTTGGCCACCGTGGGAAAGGCCGCTTCAAGGGCAGCTACATCCGTGAATGGTGGGAAGGCTGCCATGTTCTCCATGAGGCGCGCCATGACCAAGCCTGGATCATGGCGCATGGCGTTGTCCTGGCCCGCGTGGATCGCGCGTAAGTAACCCACCTGGGTGGCGTCCAAAATCACTGGCGCATATCGGTCTGATTTATCGTGAGGCCCGCTCTGGGGTTCCACGACGGTGCCGTCTTCCTTCACAGCGCAGATGGACATGAGCCCCATCGAGTTCATAGGTGTGTGGGCTTCGCGCAGGTGGAAGAACTGACCATCTGCATAGACCGCCTCAATGCCGAGCGGCATGCTGACGAGCATTCCTTCAAACTCGGGTTTGATATAGGGCGCTGTGGTCTGGAAGTAGTGAGCGGATAAAACGTCATCGTCGTCTAGGCGATAGCGTCCGAACGTGCCCTTAAACCCACTTTTTTGGACGTAGCGGCGCACTGCAGTCCAGCCACTATCACCATCAGGAAGCTCATCGAGATGCAATAGGTCGAAGCTGTCCGCTGCCTCCTGCAGCTGCCCCTTGAACTTCTGCGGTAAGGACTCAGAGAAGGAGACAACGTGCTTCACGTCGAAGCCTTCGGCGGCCTTCGCAAGGGTTGGCACGGTGTGGTTGAGAAAAATGTCCGTGCGCAACGACAGGCGTGCATCGTCGTAGAGGTAGTCACGGTACTCGCCTTCCGAGAACCCAGTCTGTTCATTGCTCGCTCGCCACGACGCCGAATCGGGGACGAAGAGACTAAAGCGAGTGTGTCCAACGAACATGAAGAAACCTTTACCTCTTCCCTGCGAGTGATATCTGACGGACAGTCTAGCTTTGCTTGGAGGCGGGCCTGAAAGTGCCACACTAGCCCGTTTGAAAAAGCGTGTTGTGCTGGCGATTTGTATTGAACACCACAGACCTTATATAGTTACATCTCGTTGCACCGAGCAAGGTCACTTGCTCAGCAGCATACGCATATTCCTCCATAGCTCAGTTGGCAGAGCATTCGACTGTTAATCGAAGGGTCACTGGTTCGAGCCCAGTTGGAGGAGCACATAAATCACCCCCACCGACCTGCTTTTATGCTAACTGGTGGGGGTGCTCTCGTTTTCAAATGTCCCCCGGTTGGCCCCCACGGCCTCGCAAACCCGTGCTTGCCCTCCAAGCTTCCACTAAGCTGTACCCATCACAACGAAGTGCCCCATCCACAACGTAACAAGCTTTCAAGCCGCAGAAACCTAAGAGGGACAATGACGACAGTACGAGTGACCATTGAGCCGGCTGTGCTCGATTGGGCAATTGAACGGACTGGGCTGAGTCTCGACGAGCTGATGAAGGATTTTCCGCGGATCAGGGAATGGGTTGAAAATACTTCGCAGCCAACTTTGAATCAGGCGCAGGACCTCGCCAAGAAAGCTAAAATTCCTTTCGGCCGTCTTCTCCTGCAAACCCCGAGCGAGTCTAGGATTTCCGTTCCGGATTTTCGGACGGTTCGAAACCTCTCCCTTGAGACTTTCAGCCCGAACCTTGAGGAAACCTTGGCTGCTTCGGAATCCCGCCTTGATTGGTACACCGATTTCGCCGAGGAAGAGGGCATCGATGGTCCTCCCTTCCTTGGATACACTGATGCGAGTAACAGCCCAGAAGCTATAGCCGCTCGAACAAAAGAAGTCCTCGGGCTCGCTGTAGACACTTTTTTGCAAGGCCCTGACAAAGTAAAAACTCTCTGTTCAGCTCTTGAGGACTCAGGTATTTTGGTGTCTCGCAATTCAATTGTCGAAAGCAGCACCACCCGTCCGCTGAGCATCGATGAGTTTCGTGGGTTCACGCTTATCCAAGCACCCTATGCTCTGATATTTATCAACACCCGCGACAGCAAGACAGCCCAGCTTTTCAGCCTTTCGCACGAACTAGGACACGTGGTTCTAGGCCAGCCGGGAATCTCAGATCACGGGGAAAGCCGCGATATTGAGCGTTGGTGCAATCGATTCGCTGCAAGTTTTCTTGCCCCAGCTCAGCTCGTCTTGAGCACGGTTTCAACAAGTGATTCCCCATTCGATAGCGTCAAGACTCTTTCCCGCAAGTCAGGGATGAGCCAAGAAGCCGCCCTGTGGAGACTGGTGTACCTCAACGTCATTGATAGCAATGAGGCTTCCACGCTCCTTCCTCTCGTTGCATCACAACCGGTCCAAGCCACGGAACCCTCGTCAAGTAAAGGTGGCCCGGCGCGGCACCGTGTGGTGAAAGCCCGCGTGGGAAACCGGTTCTTCGATGCCGTAACCTACGCGGCTGTTGCAGGGAAAATTCCACAGAAGGAAGCTGCCCAACTCCTTGGAGCCGCAACTGCTGACAGCCTAAGTAAGCTTATTGCGCACTCCCCCTCTGCTGAATGGAGGGCCAGTTAGCGTGTATTTAATCGACACGAACTTTATCGGGACAGTGGCATCTGTCTATCCACGCGATGTGTTTCCCTCTTTGTGGGTTCAGCTTGAAGAACCGATTTTCAGGGGTGATTCCTATTTCCACAAGACTGTCGATAAGGAAATGAAAGAGTGGAAAGATCGGACTCTCGATTGGTATCTGAAACACATCGATCCGCAATACATCGTGAGCACTGATGACAATGAGCTTGCGCTATATACGGATGTGGTTCGCTGGGTCGCGAACAAACGTCAACCACGCTACAAGGACAGGGCTGTCAACGTGTTCATGGACGCAGCGGATTCGTGGTTGATAGCTTCCGCTCTCAGGCACGACGCAACGATTGTGACTAATGAGGTGCGCGCAGCCCCTGATTCACGGAAACAGGTCAAGATCCCTGATGTGGCCGATCATTTTGGGGTGCGCTGCATCGACCTTCTTGCTTTTCTAAGAGAGATGAAAATCAGCATTTAGCTGATTCCTACCGCTTCACCACGTGGACGTCTACCCCACCAAACAGGCTGAAGCAGTTGACAACTACCTCAGGGGCGCTGGCGGGTAGGTCTGCGGGGTCAATGGCGCCGCCCTCGACCTTGATGTCGTGCCCGCCAAAAAGACCGACGCCGTTGACACGAACGCGGAATCCTTCCGGGACCCAGACGTCGACGCCGCCGAATACCCCAACCGCTTGAATTGTCGTGACGTGTTCTTTGAGGGAGGCACCGCGAAGGTCTACATCGGTGCCGCCGAAGATGCCCATCGTGGTGTGATGAGCGGCGATGGGAATACCGCGCACGGTACTACCGCCAAAAATGCCGAGGGAAAGCCCCTGTGCACCCTGTGCAGAGGGGTCCACTTGGTCTAAAGCCTGGTCAACAGCGGTGGTGGTTCCTTGGTTGGTGGTACTGACCGTCTGCGAGGTTTGACGCGCTACCTGGTGGCTGCCGAACAGGACTTTTTCTGGGGCTTCGATAAGGTCGGCAACAAGGTCAACCAATTCGCCGCGTGTCGTGGCATCGGCGCAGCGGCTAGAGCGCTCCTCGAATTCGCTGACGCTGAGCTGGCCTACTGACATCGCATCCGCCAACACCTGTGAAGCGGTGGTGCGCTCAGAGTTCGTGCATTTGATGTCTCGTGATTCCATGACTTGATTTTACGTGGAAGCACGCTTTTAAGCGCGACGAAAAGTTCTGATCACTTCGCCGCGCTTATTCGTTGGTTCCTGGACTCTTGTTAGGAATCAATCTCGGGAGCGAAATCGGGCAGGCGCTCCCCTACTCCAAGGAGCTCAGCGATAGCTGCCACAGCGCGCTCAGCGGCCTTGCCATCGCCGTAGGGGTTGACAGCGTTGGCCATGGCCTCGTAGGCAGCAGCATCATCAAGGAGCAGCTTAGCCTCCGCCACGATGAGGCTACGGTTGGTGCCCACAAGCTTCACGGTGCCGGCCACAACGGCTTCCGGGCGCTCGGTGTTCTGACGCATAACCAAGACCGGCTTGCCCAGAGCCGGGGCTTCCTCCTGAACTCCTCCCGAGTCGGTGAGGATAATGGTTGCACGATCCAGAAGCTTGGTGAACTGGTCATAAGGCAGCGGGTCCGTGATGATGACGTTAGGCAGGGACTCAACCTCCGGCAGCACGGCGCCACGAACCTTCGGGTTGAGGTGCAGGGGTAGAACAAAGTTGATGTCTGGGTAGGCCTCTGCCAAATCCTTGACGGCCCCACCGATTTCCTTCATGGCTTCCAGGTTTTCGCGGCGGTGGGTGGTGACCACCACGAGGCGCTTAGCTGACTGAGCCGCCTCCTGCACTTCGGGGTCTTCAAACTCGGTATCCCAGCTTGCAGCCTCAAGTAGCGCATCGATGACCGTGTTGCCGGTAACCGCGATGTCCTTGGAGCGCACGTTCTCGCGGCGCAGGTTCTCCATCGAACCTGCCGTAGGAGCAAGGTGCAGTTCCGCAACCTGGCCGATCAGCTTACGGTTGGCCTCTTCCGGGAAGGGCGAGTGGATGTCGCCGGTGCGCAGGCCTGCTTCCAGGTGCACGATTTTCACACCGCGGTGGAAACCAGCAAGCGCGGCGGTCATGGCCGTAGAAGTATCGCCCTGGGAGATGATGACGTCAGGCTGTTCGGCATCGATGATCTCGTCCAGCCCCATAAGCGCGCGAGAAACAATCTCATTGAGGCCCTGACCCGGCTTCATTAGGTGCAGGTCTAGCTTCGGCTCAATGCCAAACATGGTGTTCACCTGTTCCAGCATTTCCTTGTGCTGGCCAGTGGAGACAGCAACCGATTCGAAGCGCTCGTCCTTCTCCAAGGCCGTGATGATGGGAGCAACCTTGATTGCCTCCGGACGGGTTCCGTAGACAGTCATGATTTTGGGTAGGGGCATTGCTCTCCTTGGATTAAGAGAAGTAAAGACACGTCAATTCTTCCACATGAAGGGAACTGACTGAATCCCATTCTCTGAGGCGTAGGGACGGAAGGGGAATTTTCTTCCACGACCTAGTTCAAAACTACATGCACATTATCATCTTGCCCGACACCCTTTTGTGCACGTAGTAATCTCGAACCCCCGAGAGATAGTAGATAGCTTCGCGCTGCTAGTTTCCGCTAGTCCTCGCTCACGGTGACTTCCCGTGGCTCTTCGAGAGCAGCCACGCGCGGCTCAGCTGCCGCCACGCTGGCTGTTAATAGCGCTGACATCGCCACGGCTGCCGAGACCGCGTGCGTACGCTTCGAACTCTCCACAGAACTTAAGTTAACCGAAGCGAATGGTCTTTGGGAAGAGTTCGCACAATATCTATTCGCCCCACGGCTGCACTGCCACCCACGTCGGTGGGCTTGGGCAGGTAGGCTGATCGTGAGAATTGCACGTTGCCCGTACGTTGTACGCAAACGCCGGCTGTCGCGCCGGCTTGAAGTAAGGGGATGACTAGTTTCCAATGATCCAATTTGTTGTGGGTGCTGCCGCCGGATACGTCTTTGGAACCAAGGCTGGGCGCAAACGCTACCACCAAATTAAGGGCGCCTACGAGAAGGCCGTCAACTCCCCCGCCACAAAGGCCGCGGTGCGCTCCGCGCGCAAGGCTGTGGCCAACCGCCTAGACCCAGAGCCGCGCATGCGCGAGCTTAAGGACTACAACAAGGGGCGCCGCGGCAAGCGGGGCGCCGCGGATGGAGTGCAGCCGGATCGGATTTACGAGCCGGACGAAGATTAAAGCGCTGGTTAACGCACGCCGCGGAAGGCGCGGTCATTGAGCTCGCGGCGGGCTTGCTCAAGTGCGACGAGGTCGGCGAAGAGTGAGTTATAGGACTCTTCGTCGTCGGAGGGGCGCATGCGGCCGAGTTGGGCCTTGAGTTGGGCTACTTGGTCGCCCACGCGGGCTTCCTGAAGACGGGAGAGTACGGAATCGGCGTAGGCCTCAAGGTCGGTGTCGGGGTTGCCGGTCTCCCCAAGCTTGATGGGTTCCACGGCGAGCTCAGAGACGAAATTGCGGGCCATGAGATCCGGCATCTCGCCGGCCACGGCGGCCAGCCATTCCACGCCGGGTTGCTCAGCGCCGGCGGTGACGCCGCCGAGGGTGGAGATGGCGCGGCGGACGGTGCGGTAGGCCTCGTTGGAGTAGGCATCCTCCGTAATGCCGTCGAAGTAGCTGCCGGCGATCTGCGGGTATTGCAGTGCCAGCTTGAGGGCCTCGCGCTGCGGCCACAGGTGCGGCTCCCGGGGGCCGGGGATGTGCATGACGGGGGCGTTGGATTGCGCGGACACAGAGGAGGTCTGCTCCAGGGAGGCAAAGCGTGGGCGCTGTTCCTTCTTCGGCCGGCGGGCTTCTTGGCGTACCTGGTGGAGTACTTCCTCCGGGTCGGGCCAGCCCACCCAGCCGGCCAGGCGGCGGGCGTATTCGCGCTGCAGGGGTTGATCCCGGATTTGGGCCACGACGGGCACGGCGCGGCGCAGGGCCTGGAGGCGGCCCTCGGCAGAGTCAATACTGAAATCTGAGATGACGGAGCGGATGACGAACTCGAACATGGGGATGCGGTCCGCCACCAAGTCGCGCACGGCGGCATCGCCGCGCGCAAGGCGCAGGTCGCAGGGATCCATGCCGTCGGGGGCCACGGAGACGAAGGACTGGCCGGTGAATTTCTGCTCGCCCTCGAAGGCGCGCATCGCGGCCTTCTGGCCGGCCTCATCACCGTCGAAGGTGTAGATGAGCTCGCCGTGGAAGTAGGAATCATCCAACATGAGGCGGCGCAGGACTTGCAGGTGGTCTGCGCCGAAGGCGGTGCCACAGGAGGCCACGGCGGTCTTCACGCCCGCGGCGTACATGGCCATGACATCCGTATAGCCCTCCACCACCACGGCCTGGTGCTGCTCCGCGATGTTGCGCTTGGCCAAATCCAGGCCGAAGAGCACCTTGGACTTGTGATAGAGCATGGTCTCGGGCGTGTTCATGTACTTGCCCAGCTTGTCATCGTCGAAAAGCTTGCGTGCGCCGAAGCCGATGACGTTGCCGGATAAGTCCTTGATCGGCCACAGCAGACGCCGGTGGAAGCGGTCGATGGGGCCGCGCTTGCCCATCTTGGAAATGCCGGCGGCTTCGAGTTCCTCAAAGGAAAAGCCCATGCGCAGCAGGTGCTTGGTGGCGGTATCCCAGCCCTCCGGGGCGTAGCCACATTCAAACTCGTAGATAATTTCCTTGGAGAAGCCGCGGTCCAGGAGGAACTCACGAGCAGCGGCGGCCTGCGGGGTTTCCAGCTGCTGGCGGTAGAACTCATGCGCGGCCTTGTTCGCGGCGATAAGCCGACGGCGCGTGCCAGGCTTCTCGTCGCGCGCACCGGTGGAGCCGCCTTGGTAGTTGATGTGGTAGCCAATCTTCTGGGCTACGGCCTCGACGGCCTCCGGGAAGGAGACCTGCTCCATCTCCATGAGGAAGCTAAAAACATCCCCGCCCTTGCCGGTGGAGAAACAGTGATAATAACCGCGCTGCGGGCGCACGTGGAAAGACGGGGTCTTCTCATCCTTGAAAGGGCTTAGTCCCTTCAAAGAGTCATAACCAGCGGGCTTGAGCTGGACGTATTCGCCCACGATCTCATCAATAGGCGCGCGTTCACGGATAGCTTGGATATCGCTGTCCGGAATTCTGCCTCGTGCCATGCGTACAGACTACCCCGCCCACGCAAGGTACAGGTACCCACGGCTGGGTGGGCTAGAGCTGCGAGTCCCACATCCTGGAAGAACCCATATGTGGGAATCGGAAAAGTGCGCATTCTTGATTTCTTTTTCGGCCCCCGCACCTGCAATGATGGGGCCATGGCCCAATCCTCCCCCTCCAAAAAATCGCTGCCGGCTCTCATCGGTGGCGCGGTTCTCGTCCTCGTAGCGGGTTACTTCGGCATCGACCTCGGTGACTCTAGCGATGGCGCGGACCAGAAGGCAGCGTCCTCATCGGATACGCCTGATGCGTCCGCTGCATCGGGCGCATCCTCTGCCGCTGGTGCGTCTGGTGTCAATGGTGGGGATGAGGGGGACGTCGCCAAGCAGGGCGAAACAGACCTGCCCACCTGTTCCATGGATTCCTTGCCCCAGGAGGCCTATGACACGGCCAGCGATATCCTGGCTGGCGGCCCCTATGACTATCCGGACAATGACAACGTGCGGTTTGGCAACTATGAGGGCGTGCTGCCGCAGCAGGACAGGAATTACTACCGCGAATACACGGTGGAAACGCCGGGGATTGGGCACCGCGGGGCCAAGCGGATTGTCACCGGTGGCGGGAGCGAGACCGACCCGGATGTTTGGTACTACACCGATGACCACTACGAGAGCTTCTGCAGCATCCCGGACGCGGAGGACTAAGACATGCAGCGCATCCTGATTACTGAACCTATCCGCACGCGCGAGGACTTTTATGGTGCGCTCGGCCGCCTGCGCGGCTGCCAGTCCGGTGCGCCACGCAACCTCGATGCTTTGGCCGATTTCCTGCGTGAGCAGCACATCGTGGCGATTATCGCCGCGGATTTCGACATGGTCGAGGAAGACCTGGCCCCGCTCAGCATGGTGCTGAAGGACCAGGGCGTAGCACTCGTGCGCTAACTCAAGAAGCCGAAGAGATCGGCGCTGCGCTGGGCCAGGCGCTCCAGGCGTGATTCGGTCATGGAGGCGATCTGGTCGATGATGGCGCGGTCGCGCTCCAGGTCGGTATCGGCCTGGTTCCACCACAGGGCGAAGGTGGCGTCCAGCGAGCCCGGCGCGCCGGCCACCAGGTAGTCGTAGACGCGGTAGATGCGCTCGCGCTGGCGGTCCTGGCGGGCCAGGTGGGCGGGCTCATCCATGACGTAGAGAACGGCGATGGTCTTGAGCAGGGTAACCTCCGCCACCGCGCCCGGCGGGACGGCGAGGTCGCCGTGCATGCGGCCAAGCGGGCCGTCGTTAGCCGACAGCGTGGCGGAGACGGTGGCACCGACGTAGCGGCCGACGAGCTCCGAGGTCATCTTCTTCAAGTTGGCATAAGAGCGCAGGGAGTAATCAAAGTTGCCGATGGCATTGATGACGTCCAGCTGGCGCAGGCGGTCGGCGGCTTCTAGGAGTTCGTCGGCAGTCCCGCCGAAGGCTTTGGCGCCCTTGTCTGCGAGGTTGGCCAGCTCCACCAGATCCCACAGCACGTTCAAAGAGATGCGGCGGGAGATGATGCCGTCTTCGACGTCGTGGACGGAATAGGCGATGTCATCCGACCAGTCCATGACCTGCGCCTCCATGGATTTGCGCTTATCGCTATGCCCCTGGCGCAACCACTCCAGAATGTCCACGTCCTCGTCATAGGCGCCGTATTTGCGGTTGGTCGTGCCGTCCGGGTTGGTCTTAGTCCACGGGTATTTGCAGGCCGCATCCAGCGAGGCGCGGGTGAGGTTGAGGCCATAGCTGCGCGGGCCCGCCGGGGTCTCCAGCACCACCTTGGGCTCCAGCTTGGTCAGGATGCGCAGGGTCTGGGCGTTGCCCTCGAAGCCGCCGAGGGCCACCTCGTTGAGGGCATTCTCGCCGTTGTGGCCGTAGGGCGGGTGGCCGATGTCATGCGTCAGCCCCGCCATGTCGCACAAGTCCGGGTCGAGGCCTAGCCCGGCGCCGATGCTGCGGGCAATCTGGCTAACCTCCAGGGAGTGCGTCAGCCGCGTGCGCGGGGTATCGCCGTCGCGCGGGCCGACGACCTGGGTCTTATCCGCCAGGCGTCGCAGGGCCGCAGAATGCAGGACGCGGGCGCGGTCCCTGGAGAAGGCGCCGCGGTGTTCCTCGGATTTGAGCAGGGCCGAACCTTTGGGTGACTCGGAGGCGAGGCGGGCGACGTCTTCTGCGCGGTAGGTATAGCTCACGGGTTTTAAGCTTAGGCGGAGTCCTGGCCATCCTGGGTCTGCCTCGCGCCAATGACGCGGTGGCGCAGGGCCTGGTTGGGACGGATGAGGCGCTCGATGCGGTAGAAGGCCGCGCGCACGCCTTCGGTGCGCTCCTCCCCCAGCAGGGTGCGCAGCCCCAGGTAGGCCAAACCGCCCAGCTCGTGGGCCAGGTAGCGCCACCAGGGGATGGAGAAGCGCCGGGAAGGATAGTAGGGCGTGCCCAGCACGGTGGCGCGGATGCCTTCCTGGCGGGCGATGAGGAAGGTGCGCAGGCGGTGCAGCGGGTCGGTGACGATGACGGCCTCGGTCACGCCGAGTTTGTCGCGGGCGGCGGCTAGCTCGCTGCGGGTGTCGAGGCCTTCTTCGAGGGCGGTGACTTTAAGGGGTTCGTCGTCAAGCAAGGCCCGTGCCACCCCGGCCTCGGTGAACCTATCGCCGGGCAAGTTCCCGCCCACCGTGATAATGGGCAGGTCGTGCGCGGCGGCGTACTCAGCGGCGAAGCGCACGCGGCCGCGAAGGATGCGGGAGGGGCGCCCGTCGTATTGCGCGGCGCCGAGGACAATAACGTACTTCACTGCCTGTCCACTTTAGCGTTGGGTGGCAGGTATCGTGGTTCGCATGACTACTGCTGCTCGTATTGGACGCGCCGCCCTCGCCGCCCTCGTGCTGGGGTTGGCCACTGCTAGCCCGGCCGTGGCTGCGGACTTCGTTGTTGCCGCGCCGGAGGCGGCCTCGCTCACGGATAAGGTGACGGATGAGGCGGGGGTTCTCTCGGACTCAGAGAAATCCGAGTTGGAGGACAAGATTGCCGCGCTGCAGCAGGAGCACCACGTGGTGATTTTCGTGGTCTTTGCGTCGTCGCTGCCGAAGGACGCGGAGAGCTATGCGGGTGAGATTGTGCAGTCCAAGGGCCCGAATTCCGCGGCCTATGTGGTGGGTGTGGATGATTCCACCGTGGGCGTGCAGACGGGTAATGATTGGCCGCGCGGGCGCCTGGATGTGATGTATGAGGCGGCCTACGCCAAGCTTGCCGACGGCCGCCAGTTCGGCGCTTCCGCACTCGCGCTTGTCGACGCTGCCGCTTCCGGTTCTTCTTCCTCTTCTGGCTCAGCTGGTTCATCCAGCTCTGCTGATTCCGATGGTTCTGGCGGTTTGTGGTTAGCCGGCGGCGCGGGTGCCCTGGCTCTTGCCGGCGGTGGCATCGCGGTGGCGAGCCGACGCAAAACCAAGAAAGACTCGGCGGCCACTCTGGAGTCCGCGCGCCAGATTGAGCCGAGCAATACCGCGCAGCTGGACCGCCTGGACATGGCGACCTTGGAGAAGCTGGCCCAGGAGGAGCTGGTCTCCACGGATGAGTCGATTCGCCGTGGCAAGGAGGAGCTCGACATCGCGGTGGCCGAGTTCGGCCCCGAGCGCACCCGCCCGTTCACGCGCGCGATGAACCACTCCACGCTGACCCTGCAGAAGGCCTTCCAGCTGCAGCAGAAGCTGCAAGATAACCTGCCGGAAACCGCGGCGGAGCGCCGCCAGATGCTGGTGGAGATTATCTCCTCCTGCGGGCAGGCCGATGACGCCTTGGATGCGCAGGCGGCGGACTTTGCCAAGATGCGTGACTTGCTCATTAACGCCAGCTCCAAGCTGGATGAGCTCACCCGCCGGGTGGTTGACCTGCGCGGGCGCCTGCCGCAGGCGCGCGCTACCTTGTCTACTCTCAGCGGCTCCTATTCCGAGGAGGTGTTGTCCTCCATCGCGGATAACCCGGAGATGGCGGAGGTCTCGCTCAATGAGGCTGAAAAGCTGCTTTCCCGCGGCCGAGAATTGCAGTCCCAGCCGGCTGGCCAGCAGGGTCCTTTGGTGGGCTATATCCGCGATGCCGAGCACGCCCTGGAGGTCTCCGACCGCCTGCTGAATGGCGTGGAGAATGCCGAGAACTCAATCACCGCGGCTCGCGATAACCTGCCTGCGCTCATCGATGAGGTCGAGGAAGAAATCGCCGAAGCCCAGCACTTGGAACAGCGCGGCAAGGCCCAGGGCTCGACTGCTGATTGGGTCGCCTTGGAGGAGTTGCTAGCCCGCGCCCGGGAGGCTCTGCGCGCAGCCCGCGAACACGGTCAGGGCGATCCGCTGGGTCAGTACACGGCGCTGACGGCTATCGATGGCGAGCTTGACCAGCAGCTGGATACCGTCCGCGAAACCAACGCCACCCGCGAGCGCCAGATCGCGCTCTACCGCCAGCAGATTGCCGCCGCCGAATCCGCCATCCAGGCAGCTGAGGACTTGCTCTCCTCGCGTGGCCGCGTGGTGGGCCCCGATGCGCGTGTGGCTCTTGCCGATGCCACCCGCCTCTTCGCCCAAGCCCAGAACTCCGCCTCGAAGGACTTGCGCGCGGCCCTCAACTTCTCCCGCGATGCCGCTTCTGCCGCGCAGACTTCGCTCAACCGCGCGAAGGAAGACTTGGAGGCCTACCGCCGCCAAGAACAGCGCCGCCAGGCCACCGATGCCGCAGGCAACATCCTCACCGGCATGGTGCTGGGCCAGATCCTCGGTGGCGGCAGCTCCCGCGGCCACAGTGGCGGCTTCGGCGGTGGCTTCTCCGGAGGAGGCGGCTTTGGTGGCGGTGGCTTCTCGGGCGGCGGCGGTGGAGGCGGCTTCCGCGGCGGCTCCTTCTAGCCGCCCTCTCCCCTTCCCCGCGCTAGCCCCTCCCAGCCGGCTTCACCGACTTCCCCGTCCTCTCCCCTTCCCCGCGCCAGTTCCTCCCAGCCGGCTTCACCCACTTCCCCGCGCGAGCCCTCGAGACCCGCGGCCCACACCCGGCATCTCATAACCAGGGCGGTCCCACATGGCATCTCGCACAAGGCTCCTTGCAAAAGGCATCTGGCAAAAGGCATCTTCTAGAAGGCGTTTTCACAGCTAAAAACGCCTTTTGCACCCCTCTACATGGCGTTTTCAGCCCCAAAGACGCCTTTTGACAGACGCCATTTGCCAGATGCCTTCTGCCGGACTGTCGGTTGCCATTTGCCAGATGCCTTCTGCCGGACTGTCGGTTGCCGTTTGCGAGATGCCTTCTGCCGGATGCCCTTGCACACATCGGGCCGCTGGGCGCCGACTCGGTTGTCGGCCAAGTAGATCCACGGATACGGGATTGGTGCACGTACATGGTTGGGTCAACCGGTCATGCACATGGTTCTAGTCAAACGGTTCGCCTCAGATGGTTCTGGTCAAACGGTTCACCTCAGATGGTTCGCTTGGGGGCAAGTAAACCTTCTGCAATGCGCTAGATGGTTCGTTTGGGGGCAAGCAAACCTTATGACTGCAACCATCTGACTCGACCCCTCTACCGGCATACCAAGCCGAGCAAACACACTCGGAGAGCTCCTCTTCGAAGACAAACTCCACTACTCGCATGTCGGAGCAGGTTATATCGCGAAAGGTCCCTTGAGTTTGGTGCCTTTATTCTGGTCCCTTTGCCCAGTAAAGGGACCATCTATCAGACGAAAAGCTGCGCCACATGGTCCCTTTGCACGCAGAAGAGACCAAAGTAGAGGGACCAAACCAGAAGGACCATCTGTGAGAGAGCGGAAAGCACGGCCTAGCAGGCGGGCAGCAAGAAGGCGAAGTGGGGTTAGGTGCGGAAGGGGCGGACGGAGCCGTCGAGAAGCAGGCAACAGTAGCTGGTGAAGGCGGCGTCCGTGAGGGGTAGTTCGCCCACCGCAACTTCGAGGTCGCGGCCCCGCGGGGTGGTGCGGGCAACCTCGGCAGCGGGGCCAGACAGAGCGAGAATGCGGCGCTCGCGGCGGAATGGATTCGTGCGCTCAAGCAGGTACTCGCGGCCCTCGCACACCGCGCGCAGCTTGTTCACCGTGAAGCTGGTTTGTTCCGCCGAAAAGTCGGACCCGCGCACGGTAAAGCGGCGCGCGCCCGGGATGTGCTCGAAGGCGATGGTGGTGCCCGAGCCGGGCAGTAGCAGGCCCGTCGGTCTCACGCGGGCGATGACCTCGCCCGCGCCATCCACCAGCGCCCCATCGCGCCACACCCAGCGTTGCATCAGAGAAGCACCGCAATGATGGCGACGATGGTCATGAGCAACAGCGTCGCGATGATCGGGATCGCGGTCTTTTGCGTCCGGGCCTCCAAAATGACGCGGGTAAACCAGCTCAGAGCCGCAATCTCCGAGTGGTTGAGGTCATCGGAATCATCGCTGTTCTCGCCCTCGAACTCGAGGATGGCTTTGCGCACGCCAGAGTTCTTGGAGGAGAACTGGGCGATCTTCAGCCCCTCGTGGTCCTCAACAATCCAGTCACCGCCGGCCTCGTTGATGAAGGCAAAGGTGCGCCCGTCCAGCGAGGCCTCCAAGCGCTTATCGCGCTTGGGGTTGCCCGCCAGGCGGTAGACGCGGTCGTCTTCCAGGGTCACCGACGCGCCCAGGTCATCGAGGCCCAAGCGCCAGTGCTCGCCTTCCACATCTGCCGAGCGTTCCTGGAACATGCCCAACGACGCCGGCCCCTCCCCCACGAGGAGGACCGGGTTCTTGCGGTCGCTGCGGTCCCAGCTGGTGTAGTGCATTAGCAGCCAGCCAGGCGGGCAGCCAGGTAAGCCTCAAGCTCGTCGAGCTTGACGCGCTCCTGCTCCATCGAGTCACGCTCACGCACGGTGACCGCGTTGTCCTCGAGGGTGTCGAAGTCATAGGTCACGCAGAACGGCGTACCAATCTCGTCCTGGCGGCGGTAGCGGCGGCCGATGGCGCCAGAGACATCGAACTCCACGTTCCAGTTGGCGCGCAGCTTGTTGGCCAGCTCGCGGGCCGGGGTGGACAGCTCTTCCTTCTTCGACAGCGGCAGCACGGCCACCTTGACCGGCGCCAGACGGCGGTCCAGGCGCAGCACGACGCGCTTATCGGTACCGCCCTTGGCGTTCGGGGCCTCCTCCTCATCGTAGGCATCGATGAGGAAGGCCATCATGGCGCGGCCCAGGCCGGCAGCCGGCTCGATGACGTACGGGGTCCAGCGCTCGCCGGCTTCCTGGTCAAAGTAGGACAGGTCCTCGCCGGAGCCCTTCGCATGCACGGAGAGGTCGTAATCCGTACGGTTGGCCACGCCTTCCAGCTCGCCCCACTTGGAGCCCTTGAAGTTGTAGGCGTACTCCACGTCCACGGTGCGCTTGGAGTAGTGGGACAGCTTCTCCTGCGGGTGCTCGTAGAGGCGCAGGTTCTCTTCCTTAATACCCAGGTCGATGTACCAGTTGAAGCGGTCATCGATCCAGTACTGGTGCCACTCTTCATCCTCGCCCGGCTTGACGAAGAACTCCATCTCCATCTGCTCGAACTCGCGGGTGCGGAAGATGAAGTTACCCGGGGTGATCTCGTTGCGGAAAGACTTACCAATGTTCGCGATACCGAACGGCGGCTTCATACGCGCCGAGGTCATCACGTTCTTGAAGTTCACGAAGATGCCCTGCGCGGTCTCCGGGCGCAGGTAGTGCAGACCCTGCTCATCGTCGACCGGGCCCAGGAAGGTCTTGAGCAGACCGGAAAAAGCCTTCGGCTCGGTCCAGTCACCCGGCTGGCCGGTTTCCGGATCGTTGATATCCGCGAGGCCGTTGGCAGGCTCATGGCCGTGCTTTTCCTCGTAGGCCTCAATCAGGTGGTCGGCGCGGTAGCGCTTACCGGTGTGCTTGGACTCCACCAGAGGGTCGGTAAAGACCTCGACGTGGCCGGAGGACACCCACACCTGGCGCGGCTGGATCACGGACGTATCGACACCCACGACGTCATCTCGGGACTGCACCATGTGGCGCCACCACTGGCGCTTGATGTTTTCCTTGAGCTCGACGCCAAGCGGACCGTAGTCCCACGCAGAGCGGGAACCGCCATAAATTTCACCTGCCTGGTAGACCAAGCCGCGGCGCTTACACAGGCTGACGACGGTATCAATGACGGATGCCATAGCTAATGGGACTCCTCTGGTAGGGGACAGTCTTTATACAGTGCGGCCTAGTCTAGCGTGCCCCTCATCGCCGCGTGCCGTCACCCCAAAAGTGTGGTGCATTTTATACACATTTCCGCATTCTTCGGCTATAGTACCGATAGCTCTCTTTTTAACTCTCCATCAATAGATATGACTGAAGGTGAATGGCGTGACCAACACCCAGAGCGAAGCTCTCCCTTTCGATCGTGCCGCGGCTGCCACCGTGATTAGCGCCTTGGATTCACCACTGCGCATCGATATCATTCAGCGCCTCTCCGAGCGCGACCACTACGTCCACGAACTTGTGTCCGCGACCGGCAAGTCGCAGCCACTTATTAGCCAACACCTGCGGGTTTTGAAGCGCGCGAACATCGTCGACAGCGAGCGCACCGGCCGCGAAGTCCGCTACTCTCTGGTGGCGCCTAAGGTGCTGCCCTTGCTTCGCGACGCCTCACTGGCCACCGCTTAATGGAAGTGTGTTGATAAACTAGGCGCCATGTCCATCCACGACAGTATTCCCAAACTCGGTGCTCGCAATACCCGCCAGCGCACCGCCGTCGTCGAAGTCTTGCGTAGTCTCGACAAATTCGCCTCTGCCAAGGACATACACCAGGCGCTTATCGACGGCAACCAGAAAGTCGGCCTCACCACCGTCTACCGCACGCTCCAATCGCTTTCAGAGATTGAAGCTGTCGATGCGCTGCACATGCCCTCCGGCGAAACCCTCTACCGGCACTGCGAAAGCGATGCGCACCACCACCACTTGGTGTGCACCAAGTGCGGCCGCACCGAGGAAATCGATGGCGGCCCTATTGAAGAGTGGGCCTCCTCGGTAGCCAAGAAGCACGACTTCGAGCTGACCGGCCACGATGCCGAAATCTTCGGCATCTGCGCCGAGTGCCGCGCCTGAGGCTTTCTACTTGACGCCGCCGAAGCGGCGGTCGCGCCGCGCGTACTCCTCCACCGCGGCAAACAAGTCTTCCGGCGTGAAGTCCGGGAAGAGCTTGTCCTGGTAAATCATCTCTGCATAAGCCGACTGCCAGAGCAGGAAGTTAGAGGTGCGCTTTTCGCCGGAGGGGCGCAAGAACAGATCCACGTCTGGCATATCGGGGTCATACATCACCGAGCTCACCGTCTTCTCATTGATAGAGCGCGGGTCAATCTCGCCGCGGGAGACTTGCTCGGCGAGTTCCCGGATGCCGTCGACAAGCTCGGCGCGCCCACCGTAATTCACGCACATCACCAAGGTCATCTTGGTGTTGTCCTTGGTGAGCTCCTCGGCGGCCTCGAGCTCCTTGATCACGGAGCGCCACAGGCGTGGACGACGGCCGGCCCACACCACGCGCACTCCCCTATCGTTAAGCCAGTGGCGCTGGCGGCGCAGCACGTCGCGGTTAAAGCCCATGAGGAAGCGGACTTCCTCCGCGCTGCGGCGCCAGTTTTCCGTGGAGAAGGCGTAGGCGGACAGGTAGGGAACGCCGAGGGCGAGGCAGGCATCGACGACGTCGAGAAGCACGGCTTCCCCGCGCCGGTGGCCTTCGGTGCGCTTCATGCCGCGCTCCTCCGCCCAGCGGCCGTTACCGTCCATGACCAGCGCGATGTGGCGCGGCAGGAACTCCTGCGGGATAGCGGGCGGATGCAGAACTCGGTTCGGGTCAGGCGTAATCACGGGTTACAGTCTACTGTTCCATGATCCCCAGCGCGCCAACGGAGCGCTCGAGGTGCCATTGCAGGTGGGCGCGGGTGAGGCGATGGGCCTCTTGGGCTTGGGCGTTCGTCGGCTGGCTGGGGTGGTCGTGGGCGATGAGCCACATGTGGTGCAGGGTTTCCGGGTCCACCTCGGCGGCTCCCGGCGGGCGGCATTGGTGGCAGGCAGCTCCGCCCACGGCCGGGTGGAAGGCGTGGTGGGGGCCGGGCCTTTGGCACTGGGCGCAATCGAAAAGGCTGGGTGCCCAGCCGGCGTGGGACATGGCTTTGAGGAGGAATGCGTCGAGAAGCATGAGCGGATCTCCGTGCTGAAGCTTGTCGAGGACATCGACGCAGGCATCGTAGAGGTAGGGGTCCCCGGGGGCATCGGCGGCGGCGAGGCGCTCGGCGGATTCGAGGGCGGCGCAGGCGGCGGTGTAGCGCTCGTAGTCCTCGATGATGCGCGCGCCGAAGTAGTCAACGGTATCGGCTTGGGAAATGGTGTAGAGGTTGCGGCCGGGATACAGCTGCACGTCGAGGTTGACAAAGAGCTGCAGGCGCGAGCCGAAGCGCGATTTGGCGCGGCGAACACCCTTGGCCACCCCGCGCACGAGGCCGTGGTAGCGGGTCAAGAGCACGATGATGCGATCCGCCTCGCCGAAATCATAGGTGCGGATGACGAGGGCGCGGTCGCGGAAATTCTCGCGCATGTAGAAGCTCGC
This sequence comes from Corynebacterium hiratae, assembly GCF_009708045.1. NCBI lineage: Bacteria > Bacillati > Actinomycetota > Actinomycetes > Mycobacteriales > Corynebacteriaceae > Corynebacterium > Corynebacterium hiratae. The sequence goes on from NZ_VIOG01000002.1 coordinate 50,153, forward strand.
CAGCTCTTAGAAGCCCAGGCGGCCCAGCGCCTTCGGGTCCGATTGCCAGTTCTTCAAAACCTTAATGCGCAGGTCAAGGTAGACGTTCTGGCCCAGCAGCTGGATGATTTCCTTGCGGGCGGTGCCCACGATGCGGCGGAAGCGGCGGCCATCTTTGCCCTCGATGATGCGCTTTTGGCCAGGGCGCTCCAGGTAGAGGATGGCGTGGACGTTGAGGACGTCGGGGCGTTCCTGGCTGGGCAGGATTTCGTCGACCTCGACGGCGACCGAGTGCGGCAGCTCGTACTTCAGGCCGGAGAGCGCGGACTCGCGGATGAGCTCGGCGATGCGCTTGGACTGGTCTTCGTCGGTGACATGGTCGTCCGGGTAGAACTTGGGGCCTTCGGGCAGGTGGTCCACGATGACCTGGGTCAGCTCATCCAGCTGCACGCGCTCGGTGGCGGAAACTGGGATGACCACGGCATCGGGGTTCTCTTCGGCGAGCAGCTCATGCAGGGCGAGCAGCTGGGCGCCAACCTGGTCCTTGGAGGCTTTGTCCAGCTTGGTGACGATGCCGATGATGGGGGTTTTCGGGGCGACCTTGCGGACGTTCTCCAGGATCCAGCGGTCGCCAGGGCCAATCTTCTCATCCGCGGGGATGGTCAGGCCGATGACGTCGACGTCGGCATACGTGTCTTTGACAACTTCATTGAGGCGCTCGCCGAGCAAAGTGCGCGGGCGGTGCAGGCCGGGCGTGTCGACGAGGACGATCTGCGCGTCCTCGCGGTGGACCAGGCCGCGGATGGGGTGGCGGGTGGTCTCGGGTTGGTCAGCCGTGATGGCGATCTTCTGCCCCACCAGGGCGTTGGTCAGGGTGGACTTGCCGGTGTTGGGGCGGCCGACGAAAGACACGAAGCCGGAGCGGAAGCCCTCAGGCGTGTCGGTGTATTGCGAGTAGTCGGCGGCGTTGGCTTCGCCCTCGGCTGGCAGGTCGGCGAAGGCGGCATCGAAATCAGTGCTCATATTGCCTCATATCATAACGCACGAGCTGCCGAGTCCCGTTCTTCCTGTATGGCCCTGCTCTGACTCTCGACGTGCGGCCCCGAGAGCTTCCTGCCGATGCGCCGGCAGATGGTCCTTCTACTCTGGTCCCTTCTCTGTGCAAAGGGACCATCTGGTGCCGGTTTTCGCGTGCTAAATGGTCCCTTTAGTGTGCGAAGGGACCAGACTAAAGGGACCTTCTGTGCTCCTCCGGGGGTCATCCGCCCTGCAGATGGTTCGAGTCAGGCGGTTCTAGTCATAAGGTTTCCTTGCCCCCAAACGAACCATCTAGCGGCCTCCAGAAGGTTTGTTTGCCCCCAAGAGAACCTTCTGACCCGAACCGTTTGAGTAGAACCTTATAGCTGGAAACGACATCGTTGAAGGTGGGCCGCGAAAGCAGCAACGAGGTGCGGGTGAAGGTTGGTGGCGCGAGGTTATCCGCCGCATGTTGACTGCGAAAAAGCTTGCGCCACATGGCATCTTGCAAACGGCATCTTCCGAAAGGCGTCTTTGGTAGGAAAAACGCCATCTGGACGCCGCAAAAGGCGTTTTCAGGAGTGAAAACGCCTTCTGACAGATGCCTTCTGCGGGATGCCATTTGCCGGACGCCTTTTGCGGGGCTAAGGATCAGACTGGCGCGCGAGACCAAGCAAAACCAAGGATCATGCTGGTGCGCGAGACCAAGAAAACCAGACAGAGCCCAAGGCTGCAAAGGCGCGCGGGCAGCGAAAGAGGCGTGAAAGCTAGAGCTCCGTGACCTGGAACTGCAGCTGCGGGTGAGCGAAGACGTCCTGCGACTCGATGAGCAGCAGTTCCTGGGAATCCGCCTCGTAGGTGTTCTGCAGCAAGTCGAAGACGGAAGACGCGGTGCGCTTGAGCGCTTCCTTCGCATCATGCGTCTCCACGTAGTGGCCGGTGAAAAGCGAGGCCGTGACATCGCCCGAGCCGTTGCGCTTGAACGGCAGCTTGGGGGTGGTAACCAGGAAGGCGCGCTCGCCATCAACGGCGAGCATCTCAATCTCGTCCTCGCTGGTCTCTGGGCGCTGCACCGAGGTCACCAGCACAGTCTTCGGTCCGATCTCCTGAGCGCGCTTCACCGCGGCGAGGGTCTGCTTCAAGGTGCCGACCTCGGAGTCCGTCAAGTAGCCCAGCTCAAACTGGTTCGGGGTGATGATGTCCGCGACGGGAACGACCTTATCGCGCAGCAGCGGCGGGATTTCATCGGAGACGAAGCAGCCGGACTTGGCGTTGCCCATCACCGGGTCGCAGGCATAGAGGGCACTCGGGTTAACCGCCTTGATGCGGTTCACGGCATCCACGATGGCGCCGGCGATGTCCGGGCCGCCCTGGTAGCCAGACAAAATCGCATCAATGCGCGGAAAGGCGCCGCGCTTCTCGATGCCGTCCACAATCGCCGTGACCTCTTCCGCCGGGATCATCGGCCCGCCCCAATCGCCATAACCGGTGTGGTTGGAGAAGTTCACCGTGTGAATCGGCCACACCTCATGGCCAGCGCGCTGAAGTGGAAAGACTGCTGCGGAGTTGCCCACGTGGCCGAAGGTGACGTGGGACTGAATGGAGAGGATGTTCATAATCCCCTATTGTGCTACGCCCCACGCAGCACCTCAACGATTGGCCTCATTTAAGCAAAGAAACTGTTTTAGAGTGACCGTGTCTGGAGTGGCGCTAAACCCGCGCCGAGTCACTTTAGATTCCGCCGCCGGGGACTTCCTTGTCCAGTTCGGCACGCTCGGCCGCATCCGGGAAGGCCTTCGGGCCAGAAGGCTTGGGCTGGTAGCTCACGCCGCGTGCTGCCAAGTCCTCGTACCAGTCCGCCAGCAGCTCATTCTGCAGGCCGAACATTTCCTTTTCCTCCGCCGCAGTCGTGTGGTCATAGCCCAGCAGGTGCAGGCAACCATGCACGGTGAGCAGAGCCAGCTCGTGGCCCAGTGAGTGGCCGGCGGCCGTGGCCTGGCGCTGAGCAAACTCCGGGCAGAGCACAATATCGCCCAGCATCGCAGGTCCGGCCTCCACCGCGTCGGGGCGGCCAGCGGTAGCACCCGGGGTGAGCTCATCCATGGGGAAGCTCATCACATCGGTCGGGCCCTCTAGGTCCATCCAGCGCACGTGCAGCTCCGCGATGGTATCCAGATCCACCGCAGTAATCGTGCACTCGGCATCCGGATTCACGTCGAGGCGGCCGAGGGCGTAGGAGCAGACGTCGATCAGCATCTCCTCGTTGACGCCGTCATAACCGGACTCGTTAATAAACTCGATGCTCATTTCTTCTCCTCCTGCTCAGCAAAGTTATCGTAGGCCTCGACAATGCGCCCGACCAGCTGGTGGCGCACCACATCAGCAGAGCCCAGCTCCGCGAAGTGGATATCCGGCACGCCCTTCAGAATGCGGCGCACCAGGCGCAGACCGGAGACCTGGCCACCGGGCAAGTCCACCTGGGAAATATCGCCGGTCACCACGATGGTGGAGCCAAAGCCCAGGCGCGTCAGGAACATCTTCATCTGCGCCGGGGTGGTGTTTTGGGCCTCGTCGAGGATGACGAAGGCATCGTTGAGCGTGCGGCCACGCATATAGGCCAGGGGTGCGACCTCAATGATGCCGGCCTCCATGAGCTTTGGAATCATCTCCGGATCGATCATGTCCCGCAAAGCGTCGTACAGCGGGCGCAGGTAAGGGTCGATCTTGTCGTTGAGGGTGCCGGGCAGAAAGCCCAGCTTCTCCCCCGCTTCAACTGCCGGGCGGGTCAAGATAATGCGGCTGACCTGCTTGGCGCGCAGGGCCTGCACCGCTTTCGCCACCGCCAAGTAGGTCTTACCGGTACGGCCGGACCGATACCGAAGACAATCGTGTTCTCATCGATGGCCTGCACATAGCGCGATTGGCCAAGAGTTTTCGGGCGCACGGCCTTGCCGCGGCGCGAGACGATATCCGCCGCGAGCGTCTCAGACACAGAGGCTGGGGCATCCACCGTGACCAGGTCCAGGGTGTGCTTCACGGTATCGGTGCTCACCGGATGCCCACGGCGGGCAATCGCCTCGAGCTCTTCGAGGACCTTGCGCGCGCGGGCCACCTCATAGTCCGGGCCGGCGGCGGTGACTGTGGTCCCGCGAGCGAAGAGGTCCACGCCCACGAGGTTGCCCAAAACGCGCAGGTTATCGTCCGCCGGACCGAGCACCGTGGCGAGGTAGGCGGAATCGAGATCAAACTTGGTGGTGATAATAGGCACGCCCAAAAGGCTACCAGCGCGCGGTCAGGGTGCCGATGCTGGCCAAGGCCACCATGCTTGCCGACGCCGTCCGCAACACCTCCGGCCCCAACTTGATCGCCGTCGCCCCGGCCTCCCGCAGGCGGGCTAGTTCCTCCGCGCCGATGCCGCCCTCCGGGCCCACCAGCAGGTAGATGGTCTCGGCGGAGTCGAGGTCAGCAAGATCCTTGAGCCGAGCCTCGGCGTCCTCGTGGAGGACCAGCGCGCGAGCACCGGAGATTTCCTGGCACAGCTGGCGGGTGGTCAGCGGGCCGCGCACGGCGGGCACGCGCGCGCGGCGCGATTGCTTAGCGGCCGCCACGGCCGCGGATTCCCACTTGGCTAGCGCCTTCGGGGCCTTCTTGGCATCCCACTTGGACACGCAGCGATCCGCCTGCCAGGCGATGATCTCATCCGCCCCGGCCTGGGTGGCCAGGTCGACGGCGAGCTCGGAGCGCTCGACTTCGGGATGGCCTGGACCACGATGACGCGCGGGGAGGGTTCGGGGATGATCGCGAGGTCGTCGACAAGCGCGGCCAGCGTGTCCTTGCCCTGCGTATCGGTGATGGTCGCGGTGGCGCGGCGCCCGGACCCATCTATCAGGACCAGGTGCTCCCCTGGGCCCATGCGCTTGACGGTGACCGCGTGGCGGCCCTCCGCGCCGTCGAGGCCCACGGGCTGGCCGACCTCAGCAAGGGACAGGTCCGGGTGGAGGAAAACAGGCAGAGACATTAGCGGCGGAACTTATCGCGGAAGCGGCTAAAGAGGGACTCGCCGTGGTCATCGTCGGCGCGGTGCACCTCGGTGCCGCCGTGGCCGGCAGCCCGGACCTTTTCGAGGGCCTCGCGGGTCTTCTTATCCAGGTCGGTCGGGACGACGACGTCGACGTGGGCAAAGAGGTTGCCATAACCATCGGTGCGCAGGCGCGGCATGCCCTTGCCCTGCACGGTAATGGACTCGCCCGGCTGGGTGCCCGGAGCGATATCGATGGTGAGCTCCTCGCCGTCAAGCTGCTCGACGGTGCAGGAAGCACCGAGGGCGGCATCCACCATGGGCACGCGCACGGTCAGGTGCAGGTCATCGGCGTTGCGCTCGAAGACGGGGTGCGGCTGGGTATGCACCTCAACGTACAGGTCGCCAGCGGGGCCGCCGCCGTGACCGACCTCGCCCTGGGACGCCATGCGGATGCGCATGCCATCGCCAATGCCGGCAGGAATGTTCACCGTAATATCGCGGCGCTTGCGCACGCGGCCATCGCCGCCGCAGTGGCCACAAGGATCGGTGACCACTTCGCCGAAGCCGTAGCACTTCGGGCAATCGCGGGTGGTCATCATGTTGCCCAGCATGCTGCGCTGGACCTCCTGAACCTGGCCCATGCCGCCGCAGTGATCACAGGTCACCGGCTTGGACTTGGACTCGGAACCGGTTCCCTCACAGCGGTCACAGATCACAGCGGTATCGACCTTAACCTGCTGCTTCACGCCGCTATAGGCCTCCTCGAGGGTAATGGTGGTGCGCAGGAGCGCATCATCGCCCGGCTGCACGCGGGAACGCGGACCGCGGGAGGCAGCTCCCCCGCCGAAGAACTCGGCGAAGATATCCCCGAGGCCGCCGCCACCGAAACCACCAAAGCCGCCGCCCTGGGCTGCGCGCTCCTCCATGGGGTCACCACCCATGTCCACAACCCGGCGCTTCTGCGGATCCAGCAGAACCTCCTGCGCAAGGGAAGCCTCGCGGAACTTCTCCGCGGCCTCGTCATCGCCCGGGTTCACGTCCGGGTGGTACTTGCGCGCCAGCTTGCGGTAGGCCTTCTTAATCTCGGCATCCGACGCCGACTTTTCTACACCAAGAATGCCGTAGTAGTCACGAGCCACGTACTGTCATCCTTCTATATCTCGTTGATGCTAAATCTAATCCGACGGGCCAGCTTACTCGCCCGCCAGAATTTCACTCACATAGCGTGCAACGGCAGAGACCTTGGAGATTGTTCCCGAGTAGTCCATATACGTCGGACCCACCACACCGAGCCCGCCGAGTGCTGCGGCCTCCGAGCCGGTGCCGAATCCATAGCGCGTGGCCACGACGGAGGTTTGGCGCAGCTCATCGGCCTCGTTTTCCTCGCCGATGGAGACCGAAACATTGCCCAGGTCTGGCACGCGCGCCAGCAATTTCAGCACCACGACCTGCTCTTCCAGGGCCTCGATGATCGACGGCAGGCCCTCGGGCAGGGCCACGCGGGTGAGGTTAGAGGTGCCCGCCATAATCAGGCGATCGGAGGGCTGTTCGACGAGGGTCTCAATCAGCGTGGTGGCTGCTTTGAGGAGGTGGGGGCGGATGTCGGCTGGGGAGTCGTCGACAAGCGCGGCCAACTCCGCCGAGGCATCGGTGAGCGTCTTACCCTCCAGGGCGGTGTTGAGGATATCGCGCAGGCGGTGGGTCTGCTCGGGGTCGATGACGTCATCGAGCTCCACATTGCGCTGATCGACGCGCCCATTATCCGTAATCAGCACCAGCAGCAGGCGCACCGGTGACAAAGCTACGACCTCGCAGTGCTTGACGCGGGAGACTTTGAGGTTGGGCATCTGCACCACGGCAGCTTGCTTGGTCACCTGGGCCAGCAGCTGGACCGAACGGCGCAGGACGTCTTCCAAATCGACGCCGCCTTCGAGGAAGGTGAGCATGGCGCGGCGCTCGGCCTTGGAGAGCGGCTTGACGTCGTGGAGCGTGTCGACGAACTGGCGGTAGCCCTTCTGCGTGGGCACGCGCCCGGAGCTGGCGTGTTCTTGGGCGATGAGGCCTTCGGCTTCGAGCACGGCCATGTCATTGCGAATCGTCGCCGAGGACACGCCCAGCTGGTAGCGCTCGAGCAGGGCCTTGGAGCCGACCGGCGATTGCGAGGCGATGTAGTCCGCGACGATGGCGCGCAGGACTTCTTGGCGGCGGGCATCGGTGGAGCTAGACATGTCTTTAAGGCTATCCGTTCTGGCGGTCAGGGGTGGAAAAGCTGTGGAAATCAACGACTACGGGCAGGTAGTTCACCGCCGCTTCCAAGTGGTTCTACTCAAATGGTTCGGGTCATACGGTTTACCTGTGCCCAAACGAACCTTCTTGCAGCCCAAGGAAGGTTTGTTTGCCCCCCAAACAAACCTTCTGACTGGAGCCTTTTCACTGGAACCATCTACGAGGGTCGAAGCCAGCCGCTAGTGGGCCAGCTGATGCGGACTTGGAGGCCGGCCCGCAGGTGGGGCAAGCCGCTAACGAGCGGTGTCTTCAGCCACAAGGAGGTCGGTGATGATCCCGTCCGCGAGCAGGCGGCCCGCCTTGGTCACGCGGAGGCGGCCGTCACAAAGCTCGAGCAGGCCGCGCTCAATAAAGCGCGCGGCCACGGGCTCGGCGGCCGGCGCGAGCCAGGACGCCGGGATGCCCTCGCGCAGGCGCAGGCCCAGCATGATGCGCTCGGTGTGGCGGTCGGCGGCGCTGAGCTGCTCGCGCTCCTTGATGGGCAGCTCCCCCTCGCCGACGGCCTTGATGTAAGTCCGCGGGTTCTTCACGTTGAAGAAGCGCTCGTTGCCCAGGTGCGAATGCGCGCCCGGGCCCGCGCCCCACCAATTGCCGTCCATCCAGTAGATGCGGTTGTGCTGGCACTCCCCGCCCGGCTTGGCCCAGTTGGACACCTCATACCACTCGAAACCCTCGGCTTCGAGTGTGGAGGAGATCATCTCATAGCACCGGGCCAGCACGTCCTCATCCGGGGCCGGAAGCAGACCCTTCGATACCTTGCGGGCCATACGCGTGCCATCTTCCACGATGAGCGAATACGCGCTGATGTGATCCACCCCGGTCTCCAAGGCACGCTCCAAGGTCAGGGCCACATCCGCATCTTCTTCTGTCGGCGTGCCATAAATCATGTCCAAGTTGACGTGCTCGAAGCCCGCATCGATGGCTTCGCGCGCCGCATCGAAGGCCCGGCCCGGCGTGTGGGCTCGCTCCAACACGGCGAGCACCCCCGGGGAGGCGGATTGCATGCCCAGGGAAAGGCGGGTGAAGCCGGCGTCGAGAAGCCCAGCGAAGTACTCCGGCGAGGTGGATTCCGGGTTGGATTCCGTGGTGACCTCCGCGTCCGGGGCGAGGCCGAAGGTGTCGCGAACCTTCGACAAGACACGGCCCAGGCCGTCGGCGCCCAGCAGGCTCGGCGTGCCACCGCCAATAAAAACCGTCTCGGCCTCGCGCCCCACCTGGGCCGCCGCCATCTCCAGTTCCTTCTCCAGAGCAGCCAGATAATCGCTGGTCAGGTCCCCTCCCAGCTCACCCGGGGTATAGGTGTTGAAGTCGCAGTAGCCGCAACGGGAGGCGCAGAAAGGAACGTGAATGTAGAGACCAAAGGGATCCATGGGAACAAAGTATCCGACAGCGCCGTTAAAGCGGTAGTCTATAGTGCAGATTTGCAACCCCGATAGTGAAGAAAGGCCTCTTTTAAGTGGAACCTCCGAGTCGATGTCCCCGCCGCCTCCTTAAGGCGGTGGGGTAAGCCGTGTTATCTGCCATCCTGATGATTGTGGCGGGTTTCGCCGTCATCGCTCTCATTATCGTGGCCAACGCCTACTTCGTGGCGCAGGAATTCGCCTTCATGTCGGTGGACCGCACGCAGCTGCGCCAGCGCGCAGCGACTGGGGATAAGCCCGCGGAGCGCGCCTTAAAGATCACGCAAAAGACATCCTTCATGCTCTCCGGCGCGCAGCTGGGTATCACGATTACCGGCCTGCTCATCGGTTATGTGGCCGAGCCCCTCGTGGGCCAAGGCCTGGGCCAGCTGCTGGGCGGCGTGGGCGTGCCCACGGGTGTGTCCGTCGCGGTAGGCACCGTGGCGGCGCTTGCTATTTCGACGGTTCTCACCATGCTCTTCGCCGAGCTCTTCCCGAAGAACTACACCATCGCAGCCCCCATGAAGTCAGCGCTGTGGCTGTCCGCATCGACGATGTGGTACCTCAAGATTTTTGGCTGGCTCATCCACTTCTTCGAGTATTCCTCCAATGCCCTGCTCAAGTTATTCGGCATCGAGCCGGTGGAGGATGTCGATTCTTCTGCCACCACCGATGACTTGGAGTCCATCGTCGATGCCTCCCACGAGGCCGGCGACTTGGATGAGGACACCTACCTGGTGCTCGACCGCCTCCTCGACTTCCCCGAACACGACGTGGGACACGCCATGATTCCGCGCTCGCGCGTGGATGTCATCGAGCCCGAAACCACCATCGGCGAGGTGCGCGAGATGATGTCGGAGAACCACACCCGCTACCCCATCATCGACGATGAACACAATCCCATCGGCGTGGTGCACCTCTACGACGTGCTGGGCACCGAGCTGCCCGCGGCCACCCCGGCCCGCGAAATCATGAAGGCCCCCGTGGTGGTGCCGGAGCTCATGCCGCTTCCCGACGTCGTCACGGAGCTTCGCGACGCCGACGAGAAACTCGCCTGCGTCATCGACGAATACGGCGGCTTCGTCGGCATCGTGACCATGGAGGACTTGGCCGAGGAAATCCTCGGCGATGTCACCGACGAGCACGACCTCGAAGAAACCGAGGAAATCACTGAGCAGGACGAGACGCACTGGATCGTCGACGGTGACACGCCCATCGACGAGGTGGAGCGCGCCATCGGCCACGACCTGCCAGAGGGCGATTTCGAAACCGTCGCCGGCCTGCTCATCGCGCACTCCGGCACGCTGCCGGAAGAAGGCGAAGAGCTTTCCATCGAGCTTGAGGCCGAGCCGGAAGATTGGGTCGACGGCGACGAAGCCCCCATCCGCACGCTCAACGTGCGCGTCGAGGAAATCGACCGCCACGTCCCCTCCGTCCTGGCGCTCGAGCTAGTGGAGGAGTTTCCGGAAGGAGATGATGACTAATGACTGATACCTGGTGGTTCAACCTCCTTATCACTGTTCTCATCATCGCTGCTTCCGCGTTCTTCGTGGTCATCGAGTTCTCCCTCATGGGCGCGCGCCGCAACCGTTTGGAGGAGACCGCGGAATCCTCGGCAGCTTCGCGCGCGGGCCTGCGCTCGCTCAATGAGCTGACCATCATGCTGGCCGGCGCCCAGCTGGGCATTACCGCCGCGACCTTCGTCCTGGGTGCCGTGACCAAGCCGTGGGTCCATCACCTGTTGATGACGCCACTGGAGGCCCTTGGCCTGCCGCTGGGCGTTGCTGACGTCGTTTCCTTCCTGCTGGCCCTTTTCGTCGTGACCTTCCTGCACCTGGTCATCGGTGAGATGGCGCCGAAGTCTTGGGCCATTGCTCACCCGGAGACCGCCCTCCAGCTCATCGCGGTGCCCGCCCGCGGCTTCATCTGGCTCTTCCGTCCGCTGCTGATTTGGATCAACAAGATGGCCAACAAGCTGGTGACGATGGCCGGCGAGGAGCCCGTCGACCGCGCTGGTGCCGCCGGCTATGACGCGGAGACCCTGCGCCACTTGGTCGAGCACTCGCGTCTGACGGGCACGCTTGACGACGACTCCGCCAACCAGATCACCGGCGTCATCGAGCTGGAAGCCGCCACCGCGGCCCAGTTGGCCCGCGAGCACGGCTCGGAAATCCTGCCGCTGTCCTCCGATGCCACCGTGGCCGAGCTCCACGAACTCGTAGTACGCAAGTCCATCATGCGCGTGCTGGTCTACCCGCGTACCTCGCGCATCCCCCGCATCGTCCATGTGCGCGACACCCTGTTGGCGGACCCGGAAACTCCGGTGCTGGATTTCTCCCGCCCCGCACTGGCGGTGGGCTCCTCCTCCACCGTGCAGAAGACTCTGGACCAGATGCGCGCCCGCAACGAGCAGCTCGTCGTCGTGGGCAAGCCCACCAAGGACAAGACGGTGTGGATCCTCACCTGGGATGACATCATGGGCCAGCTGTGGCCGCAGATTACGGAGCAGCTGGACCAGGCCGTGCCGGCGTCAAAGAACCCGGGGGCCTAGCGCGTACGCGCTAGGCGTGGCGCACAGCCAGGCCTGGCACGGAAGCTTGGCCAGTACCCAGAGAGACGAAGAGCGCCACCGAGAGAGGGAATCTCGGTGGCGCTTTTCTTAGGTAATCCTTGTGTGTTGGCAACAAGGAAGTCTGTGATGCGGCGACTAGGCAGTCGTGGCGGCCTTCTTCTGGCGCTTGGCGCGCACGCGGGCAACAACGGCGTCGATACGCGCGCGCTCCTCCAGGAAGGGCGGCGGGTTATGCCCGCGCATGGTGCGCACGAAGGCGGGGTGTGCCTCAACGACGGTGTGGCGCCAGGCCTGCACTGCGATGAGCGAGGATTCTCCCGCGCGCTTGTACAGGTTTGGCAGGGAGACCACGTCGAGGTTGCGGGCCACGGCGTCGGTTTGCGCCAGCACGTACTCCACCAGCTCCCGCAGGTAGGCAGCCACCGCGGCGGTGCGACCGCGCAGAGTCTCTGCCAGCTCCGAGACCACGACGGGCGGGCCGGAGATGGGCAGGCCCTCAGCGAGCGCGCGTGCGGTGAGCTGTTTCGGCTCCTCGACATCATTGTCGCCGGAGGAAGCAGCGGAGATAGTGCCGGACTTCAGCCCGGAAACCAGCGCGTGGCGCAGGCCGATGAGCTCGCCGACACAACGCCCGGAATCCACGCGGGCGTCCTCGACGATGTCCCCCAGCTCAGCCAAGCAGTCGAGGGAGAGTTCATCGTCCCAGTCCTCGATGGCCTCGATGAGGTGCTCGATGTAGTCAACGACTTCGTCGCCGATGTTATAGATTTCTTGGGTCAGCTCACGGTGGCGCAGCTCGGCTGCGATTTTGTGCATAGGCTGCCCTTTCCGCGAGAACCTCTAGTTGAGGTTTAGAGTTTTTCTGACCCCGCTGACTCTATTAGAGATTCTCCCGTGGGTCTGCGCGACACTCCGAAGGAATTCACAGACTCCATCCAGCCTTATTTCTTGCCGGCGTAGAGGCGCTCGATGTCCGCCGCGTAGCGCTGTGCCACGACATAGCGCTTCACCTTCATCGTGGGGGTGAGCTCGTTGCTTTCCTCGGTGAGGTCCTGGTCGAGGATGACGAACTTCTTGATGCCCTCGGCGTGGGAGACCGTAGCGTTGACCTGGTTGATGGCGTCCTGGATATCCGCGCGCAGTGCCGGATCCGCTGCCACCTCACGCATGCCCTTGGTCGCGGAAATGTTGTGATCGGCCTTCCAGCGCTTGAGCGCGTCCTCATCGAGGGTGAGCAAGACGCCGATGAAGGGCTTGCCGTCGCCGACCACCATGGCCTGGGAAATCAGCGGGTGGGAGCGCAGGATATCTTCCATCGGCCCCGGCGAGACGTTCTTGCCGCCGGCGGTGACGATGAGGTCCTTCTTGCGGCCGGTGATAACGAGCTTGCCGTCCTCATCGATTTCACCCAGGTCGCCGGTGTTGTACCAGCCGTCCTGCAGGGAGTTCTCGGTGGCTTCCTCGTTCTGCCAGTAGCCCTTGAAGACGATATCGCCCTTGATCAGGATCTCGCCGTCGTCGTTAATGCGCATCGTCGTTCCGCCCAGTGGTGGACCAACGGTACCGATGGACTGGTCCACGAAGTCCACGGCGGCAGCCGCTGCGGTCTCCGTCAGGCCATAGCCCTCGTAGATGGTCACGCCGATGCCGCGGTACCAGTGCAGCAAGTCCTGCGAGATGGCCGAACCACCGGAGATGCAGTACTTGACCTCGCCGCCCATCGCCTGGCGGATGGCGGAATAGACCAGCTTGTCAAAGGCCTTGTGCTTGGCCTTGAGGACTCGGTTGGGGCCCTCCGGGGTGTCCAGCGCCTTGGAGTATTCGATGGCGACCTTTTCAGCTTGGTCGAAGATTGCACCCTTGAATGCGGAGGAGGCGTGGGCCTTCGCGGACGCGCCGTTGCGTACCTTCTCAAACACGCGCGGCACGCCGAGGATCAGGTTCGGGCGGGAGCGCGCGAATTCGATGGTGATGGTGCCGAAATCGGACCAGTGGTTCTGGGAGGCACCGCCGATGGTGACCGCCAGTGACACCGCGCGGCTAAAGACGTGTGCCAAAGGCAGGAAGGTCAAAACGTGCGCACCCGGCACGGCGATGGCACCAATGGGGTTGGTCAGCAGGCCGCGCGCCTCTGCCAGCCAATTGCGGTGGGTCAGCATGCAGCCCTTGGGGCGACCGGTGGTGCCAGAGGTGTAGACCAGCGAGGCGACGTCATCGGTGTTCGTGGCTTCGATGCGCTGGTCGACGGCATCGTCGCTGACATCGCGGCCTTCAAACTTCAGCGTATCGATGGCCGAAGAGTTGATCTCTAGGACGCGGCGCAGCTGGGAGGGCGAGCCATGCAGCTGCGGGGTGCCATCCTCCTGCAGTTTCAGGTGCTTGACCAGCTCGGAGTGCTCGCGGGTTTCCGTAATGGCAAGGATGGCGCCGGAATCCTCGATAATCCACTGCACCTGCGACATCGATGAAGACGGGTACACCGGAACGGAGATGGCACCGGCGGCCCAGATGGCATAGTCCAACAGGGACCACTCGTAGCGGGTGGTAGAAATAAGAGCCACACGGTCTCCCTGCTCCACGCCGAAAGCGATGAGGCCCTTGGCCACCGCGTAGACTTCCTCCACGAACTCTTTGGCGGTGACGTTGACCCACTCATAGTTCGCGGGGCGGGTAAACAGCACGCCATGTGGGCGGGCGTGTGCCGTAGCCATCATGGCGGTAAGGCAGGTCTCCCCGTCTTTGATCTCGAACTCCGCTTTCGTATGCGCTTCATTCAAAGTCACAGTTGTGTCCTTTCCCACAAAAATTAAATTCCAGCCCACTCTACCAACCGGATTTCTCCCGCACGCGGGGAGGGCGTGGCACAATTGGGGGATGTGACTACCCGTGATCTGCTTCAAGAACTTGCCCAACGCCACGGCGTGGCCTGCGAGTACACCGCCCAGAACGGACAGCCCGTGTACGTCAGCGAGGAAACAATTACCTATACGCTGCGCGCACTCGGCGTCTCTATCTCCGACCGTCCGGACGATGAGGAGCTAACCCAAGCCCTGTTCGAGGATTATCTCGAGCGCGCCTCCCGCCCGCTGCCGCCGTGCGTGGTGGCCCGCGAAGGTGCCGAAAAGTCTTTCGTCGTCCACGTCCACGACGGCGACCCCGTCACCGTCACCATCGAGCTGGAAAACGGCGAGACGCGGCCGACTTACCAGGATCCGAACGACGCCCCGGCTGCCGACGTCGCCGGCACCATGTGGGGCGAGGCCGGCTTCCACGTTCCCGGGGACCTGCCCTTAGGTTTTCACAAGCTGCACTTGTCCTCGCCGGGTATCGGCGAGCACGAATGCCCGCTCATCGTCGTGCCGAACCATCTGAGCACAGCAGATCGCTTCCTCGACCGCCCCGCCGCGGGCGCGATGGCGCAGTTGTATTCGGTGCGCTCCGAGAAGTCCTGGGGCATGGGCGATTTCGGAGATCTAGCCGAACTCGCGGAGGTACTGGCGCCGGATTATGACTTCCTCCTTATCAACCCGCTGCACGCGGGCGAGCCAATCCCGCCTGTGGAGGATTCGCCTTACCTGCCCACCACGCGGCGTTTCATCAACCCGATTTACATCCGCATCGAGGATATTCCGGAGCTGCAACAGCTCAGCCCGGAGCTTCAGGAGGACGTCGCCGAGCTCGCCGCCGAGTTCCGCGAGCGCAACCGGTCTGCCGAAGAGATCGACCGCGATTCCATCTTCGAGGCCAAGCTGCAGGTGCTGCAGGAGCTCTTCAACCAGGGAATGACCCCGGAGCGCCGCACCGCCTTCAGCGAGTACCAGCGCCGCGAGGGCCGCGGCCTGCGCAATTTCGCGCTGTGGTGTGCAGAGACTGAACTCTCGCGCCACAGTGGTCGCCGCCACGCGCTGAGCCTCGACGTCAACGACTTAGCCGAGTTCTATTCCTGGCTGCAGTTCCTCTGCGATGAGCAGCTGGATGCCGCCCAGCGCCGCGCGCTCGACGCCGGCATGAGCATCGGCCTCATCACCGATATGGCCGTGGGCATCCACCCCGCGGGTGCCGATGCCGTCAACCTCTCCGAGTACCTGGCTCCCCAGTGCTCGGTGGGTGCTCCGCCGGATGACTATAACCAGCAGGGCCAGGACTGGTCGCAGCCGCCGTGGCACCCGGTCCGTCTGGCAGAAGCCGGCTACGAGCCGTGGCGTGATTTGCTGCGCACGATGCTGGGCAACGCCGGCGGTCTGCGCGTCGACCACGTGCTGGGCCTTTTCCGCCTGTACTGGATCCCGCGCCAGTCCACCCCACTCAACGGCACCTACGTGACCTATGACTGGGAAGCCATGCTCGGCATCCTCGCGCTCGAGGCCGAACGCGCCGGCGCGGTCCTCGTCGGCGAGGACCTGGGCACCCTGGAACCCTGGGTCCAGAATGCCCTGCAGGACATGGGAGTACTTGGCACCACGATCATCTGGTTTGAGCACGCCAACGAAGGCCCCACCCCGCGCCCGCAGGATCAGTACCGCCACATGGCGATGTCCTCGGTGGGCACGCACGATCTGCCGCCAACGCTCGCCTTCCTGCGCGGCGATCACATCGCACTGCGCGCCCGCCTGGGTCTGCTGACCCGCCCGGTGGCGGAAGAAGAGGCCGAGGACCGCGCGTGGCAGGAAGAGGTCAAGGATAATCTGCAGGCCTATGGCATGTTGGACAATCGCGAGAACGAAGAGGACGTGCTGGTTGCCCTGCACCGCTATGTTGCGGGAACTCCCTCGGCACTGACGGTGACCAACGTGGTGGATATGGTCGGTGACGTGCGCGCACAGAACCAACCGGGCACGACGAAGGACCAGTACCCCAACTGGTGTATCCCGCTGTGCAATACCGCCGGCGAGCCAGTCCTCTTGGAGGATCTACCGAAGCAGGAGCTCTACCAGCGCCTCGCCCAAGCCGCCAAGAGGCCAGGGGACGAACGCTAAAGCGTCGTCCCTTTAAAGGACGACGCCCACCACTGCCACCACGACGATGAGCGCGATCATCAGCCACAGGGTCACGCTCACTCGGGATTTAGGCAGTGCCCGCTTGCGGTGGACGTGTTCGGAGCGCTCGGGGTCCCACAGGCCTTCGCGGTGATCATCGGGAGTCATGGTTCTTCATCCTAGTCACGGGCACAAGCCACGAATACACCCGGTCGATTGCCCACATCAGGAGCCACCCCATGACGGTTGCGGCCGGCACCGCCGTGACGGCGAGCACCGCCATTTGCACCCACACCGGCGCCTGCACGAGCCATTCCATGCCCTCAGGGTAGCCTGTTGTGCATGAGTCGTGCACCTTTCACCGTCACCTGCCCCGCGGGCACCATCACCGGCTACCTCGATGAGGACGTGGCCCATTTCCATTCCATCGAGTACTCCCACATCCCCGGGGATTTTGAGAACCCCGAACCCGCACCACCACGTGACCAGGATGCGCGCACCCCGCACCCGGAGAAGATCGCGCTGACCATCACCGCCCCCGCGCCCGGCAGCCGCGCGACGTCCCTGGCGCCGACGTTGGTCTATATCCACGGCGGCCGCTACGAGCACGGCTCCCACGAGGATCCCCGGGCGGAGGGCACGCCGACCGCACAGGCGGGCATCGTCCACGTGCAACTGGGCTATCGCGTTGGGCTGCCGGGGCTTGCCCGTTTTCGTGATGACGAGCCCGACCGCTACCGCGCCATCGAGGACCTGCAGTTGGGCTTGGAATGGATCCAGAACAACATCGAGGCATTCGGCGGCGATCCCACCAACGTGACCATCCTGGGCCAGTCCGCCGGCGCCAACGCCGTGCTGTGGCTGTGCCGGCGCGATCACTACCGCGGGGCGTTTCGGCGGGCGCTAGCTCTGTCCCCTGGTTTCCCGCGAGAGAGCTTCGAGGAGCGCAGTGCCACTCTGCGCCAGGTGATGAAAAAGCCCATCACGCGTTCCTCCCTGGCGGCGATGAGCCAGGAGGAGCTCGCCGCCGGCTACGCCAAGTTCCGCAAGAAGTACAGCCTCGATATGGCGCTGGGCCCCACCCCGCTGGAGTGTGGGCAGCTTGCCGACGTCCCCCTCATCCTCGCCAGCACCCGCGACGAGTTCTACAACATCCCAGCCACGCAGAAGGTCGACCGCTCCCCTTTCCGTGCCCTCATCCTGCGCTATGCGGCGCCGCGCTTCGGCTTTCCCCGCAACGGCTTCACACCCTGGTATCAGGTGGCGCAGCACATGGACAAGGAGCGCCCGATGGGCCGGATGGTGGGAGATTCCATCATTCGCCGGTGGGCGGCCGAGGTGGCGGAGAAGGCTCCGGGGAAGACCTGGATGGTGGAATTTACCCGATCCTCGGGCCCGGCCCTGCACTGCGAGGAGCTGCGTCCGCTCTTCGGCAGGACGCCGCTAGCCCAGTGGCTGCAGGATTTTGTGCGCACAGGCGAGCCCGGATTCGAGGCCTACCGCCCGGAGCACGCTATCTGGGAGTACAACCTAGACAACGACGAGCATCGCGTGGCGTATTCCAGCTTGGATTATATTTCGGCGGCCTTTGCCCAGGACGGCAGTCTGCTCTGATCCGGGTGCGGGGCCTCAACGCCCCGCACGCAGAACGGTTAGGCCAATTTAGTGCGGAACAATCCCACCCCACCGCCGAAAACCACCAGGCAGCAGTGTCAAGAGTCACGTTGCTCACCCACCCAAGACCTAAGTCAGGCCACAATGACCGTTTCCGTAGAGCACTGCACGTCTCTTCCCAAACGGATTATCTCTTCGCTCCCTCGCAATGCGCAACGTCTGCGTCCCTCCATCGACATGCTGGAAGCATCTGACAAAAGGCGTCTGGCAAAAGGCATCAGTCATAAGGCGTTTTCACGGCTGAAAACGCCATTTACTCATCGTGCAGATGGCGTTTTTAGACCCAAAGATGCCCTTTGCCAGATGCCTTTTAGAAGACGCCCGACTGACTTAGGTCAATGTAGTGCGGAACAATCCCACCTCACCGCCGAACAACACCAGGTAGCAGTGTTAAGAATGACGTTTCTCACCCACCCATGACCTAAGTCGGGCTTCGAGGCCTACCGCCCCGCACGCAGAAGGGTTAGGCCAGAAGGGCCGCGCGCAGCGGCTCGTGGGTCAGCTCCTCCACCATCCACGGGCTAAAGGCAAAAGGCGTGGCGTCGACGGCAGCGAGCACATCGCGCACCGGCGCCCACGCGAAGGAGTCGACCTCCTCCGGGTTAGGCGTCGGATCGTCTTCGGTCTCGAAGAGATAGACCGGGCAGATTTCATTCTCCACCACGCCGGAGGAATCCACCGCGCGGTAAGCAAAGTCCGGCAGCACCAAGCGCGGCGTGCCGGTCAGGCCGAGCTCGAAGCGGCCGCGGCGCACGACGGCGTCGGCAGTCGGCTCGTCGGGGCCCGGGTGCCCACAGAAGGAATTGGTCCACACGCCGGGCCAGGTCAGCTTGGACAGGGCTCGGCGGGTCAGCAGCAGCTGGCCATCGCGTACCACCCACGCGGAAAAGGCAAAATGCAGCGGGGTATCTGCGGTGTGTACGGCGGCCTTATCAGCGGTGCCGGCGGGCTTGCCCTCCGGCGAGGCTAGAACGACGAGTTCCGTCATAGATTGAGGTCTCCTACGTAGCGCACGTTGCCGATGCTAAAGCGCGCGTTCCAGAGGTTGCCTGGGGCAACGTTATAGACATATTGAAGGTTGGTGGACGCACCGGCGCCCAGCGGGTGATCCAAGCCGGGCGCGGCCAGGTCCACGTTGACCTCCGGGTCATAAGGGACGGGATCCACGGTGGCCCAGCCGCCGTTGCCGTCGGCGCGCTCCAAGGTGGGGTCCGCGAGGGCGTCGGCAGGCAGGGGCACCTCGTTGAGGTTGTGAATCTTCACCGTCAGCACCGTTCCACCGCCGCCGGAGTACAGCCCCTGGAGCTCGAACTCCACGTTGAGCCCCTCATCTTTGACGGGTGCCGCCAGGTTGGAGGTGACCTCATGAGCATCTACATCCTTGGCCTCAAAGGTCGGCGGCTCCGAGCTAGACACCACGATGTT
Organism: Corynebacterium hiratae; assembly: GCF_009708045.1. NCBI lineage: Bacteria > Bacillati > Actinomycetota > Actinomycetes > Mycobacteriales > Corynebacteriaceae > Corynebacterium > Corynebacterium hiratae. The sequence continues at coordinate 69,503 of NZ_VIOG01000002.1, forward strand.
GTCCTGCGGGCCCACGTCCGGCGGCTGGAGGATGCTGCAGCCTGACAAGGCAGCCAGGCACAGCGGGGCGCACGCTAGGGGGAGGTATTTTTTCACCGCGGATCCTTTTCCATCACGACTTCGGTTTCTCCCCTACCTTAGTCGACGGGTTGGATATTCCTATTAAGGGCGTAACATCGGCCGGCGATGAACTCTATTCTCCGCATCGTCCGCAGCGCATCCGCCCTGTGGCCGTTTTATCTTGGCGTCCTTATCACCGCGTCAGTCACCGCGATTCTCTCGCTGCTGACCCCGTTTATCCTTCGCGAGGCCACCGATACCGTCGTCGCAGGCGGCCCGCTGCGCACCATCCTGTGGTGGGTCGTGGCACTCTTTGTGGCGGATGCGCTGGGCAACGTGGTGAAGAATACCGGCGGTTATATCGGCGATGTCATGGTCGCACGTTTGCGCCAGATTCTTTCGACGCGCTACTTTGCCAAGCTGCTCTCCGTGCCGCAGGGCTACTACGACAACCAGGTCACCGGCACCATCATCGCGCGCTTGGACCGCTCGATTGCGAATATCACGCAGTTCCTGCAGTCCTTCTCCAATAACTTCTTCGTCATGCTCATCCAGGCGGCAGCGGTGCTGGTCATCACCGCGGTGTACTACTGGCCGCTGGCCATCCTGTTGGCCGCGCTCTTCCCTATCTATATGTGGCTCACCGCGCTGACCTCGGAGCGCTGGCAGAAGTTTGAGGCCATTAAGAACGAGAACATCGACGTGGCGAACGGGCGCTTCGCGGAGGTCATCGGCCAAGTGAAGGTGACCAAGTCCTTCGTGGCCGAGGCCCGTGAACTAGCTTCCTTTGGTTCGCACTACCGCACGGTGGTGGATACGACGAAGCCGCAGTCGCGCTGGTGGCATTCCATGGATACCGCTCGCGGCGCGGCCATGGCGTTCATTTTCTTAGGCATCTATGGCCTGATCTTCTGGCGCACCTTGGAGGGACACTTCTCCATCGGTGACATGGTCATGCTCCTGCAGCTGGTAAACATGGCTAAGCAGCCGGTGTTCATGATGAGCTGGATCGTGGATGTCAGCCAGCGCGCCATCGCCGGCTCCAAGGATTACTTCAAGGTCATGGAGGAAGTCCCGGAGCCCACGGTCAACCCGCAGCTGGTCGCCGCCGCTGAAACCTCCGACGTGCCGGAGCTCGACCTCACCCCGGCCGAGCCGCTGCGCCCGACCGAAGGCCCGGTCTTTGCCTTCGAGGACGTGTCCTTCTCCTATGAATCGGATAAGCCGGTCGTCGCCGATATCACCTTCGCCGCCCAGGAAGGCCATAAGGTGGCACTCGTCGGTGAGTCCGGCGGCGGCAAGTCCACCTTGGTCAACCTCCTGTTGGGTCTCTACCAGCCCACGGAGGGAAAACTGACGGTACTGGGCCACGACGCCGCGGAACTTACTGCGGAGCGCCTGCGCGCCTCGGTCGGCGTGGTCTTCCAGGAGTCCTACCTTTTCTCCGGCACCATTCGGGAAAACATCGCTTATGGCAAGCCGGGGGCGACGATGGAGGAGATCGTGGACGTCGCCAAGCGCGCCAATGCACACGGCTTCATCGAGGAATTCCCCGATGGCTACGACACCGTCATCGGCGAGCGCGGCCTTAAGCTCTCCGGCGGGCAGAAGCAACGCGTGGCCGTGGCGCGCGCCATGCTGAAAGACGCCCCCATCCTCGTCCTCGACGAGGCCACCTCGGCGCTGGACACCAAGGCCGAGCGCGCCGTGCAGGCGGGTCTGGACGAGCTCATGAAGGACCGCACCACGCTCATCATCGCGCACCGCCTGTCCACCATCGCGGACGTGGACACCATCATCACCCTGGACCGCGGCCGCATCTCCGAGATCGGCTCGCCGGCGGAGCTGGCGCAGTCCGGCGGAATCTACGCTGAACTGCTGCGCCTGACCCAATCCGCCTCCGCCGCCGACCGGCAGCGATTGAAAAAATACGGATTCGTCCAAGCCACCGACGAGTAAGGTGGGACGCATGCGTTTCCCTAGCCTGAAAGAACTCTCCGCCCGCGGCACCCGCAAGTGGACCGTCTATGACGAAGACGTCATCCCGCTGTGGATCGCCGAATCAGACTTCCTCACCGCGCCGGCGGTCAAGGAGGCCATCCAAGAGGCCGTCGACGCCGAATCCTTCGGCTACACCCCAGCGCCCAAGGCCTCCGAGCTCAACGCGGCAATAGCAGATTTCTACGAATCGCGCTACGGCTGGCGCCCAGAACACGTCTTCTGGATCGGGGATGTGGTGCGCGGCCTGCTGCTCGGCGTGCAGTACTTCACCGAAGGCGCGGTGGCCGTGCCGGTTCCCTCCTACCCGCCGCTACTAGAGCTGCCGGAGACCGCTGGGCGCGAGAAGATTGAAACCTCGCTGGAGCTCGACGATATCGAGCGCGCCTTCCAGGCCGGCGCCGGCTCCATCCTGCTCTCCCACCCCTATAACCCGCTGGGCATCGTCTTCGACGAGGATTGGCTGCGGGGACTCGTGGAACTGGCGGAGAAGTACGATGCCCGCATCCTCTCCGATGAGATCCACGCCCCGCTGGTCTACGAGGGCCGCCACATCCCGCTCGGCGCTTTGTCCGACCGCGTTATTACCGTCACCGCCACGTCCAAGGCGTGGAACATCGCGGGCTTAAAGTGCGCGCAGGTGATCTTCTCCAACACCGCGGACGTCGAGCGCTGGAACTCGCTGACCGGCGTGGCCAAGGACGGCACCGGCACGCTCGGCGTGCTGGCGGCAGAGGCAGCCTACCGCCACGGCAGCGAGTTCCTCGACGAGGAAATCGAGTATCTGAAGAAGACCCGCGACTGGCTGGTGGAGGAGCTGCCCAAGCGCGTGCCGGGGTTGAAGACCTCCCACCCGCAGGCCACCTACCTGCTGTGGTTGGACTTTAGCGAGACCGCCATTGGGGATAACCCGAAGCCCGCGGCCTGGGTGCGCGAGCACGCCAAGGTAGCCCTCAACGAGGGTGTCACCTTCGGTACGGGCGGCGAGCATCATGCCCGTCTTAATTTCGCAACCTCACGCGAGCTGCTGGAAGAGGCGCTCGACCGGCTGGAGAAAGCATTTAGCTAAAATTTACATCTCATGTCATGGGCATTATCCTTAGAAAAATGTCCATAAATGACGTTCAGGCCCCCGCCCAGTCCGCTTCAAAGACGAGCTCGCCCATCGGCATCGTGATCGTTGCCTCCCTCATGCTCTTCTCCATGTTCTTCGGAGCGGGCAACCTCATCTTCCCGCCGGAGGTCGGTGTCTCCTCCGGCACCAACTTCTGGCCGGCCACCTTGGGCTTCCTCGCCGCTGGCGTGGCACTGCCGGTCTTGGCGGTGATCGCGGTGGCCATTTCCGGTCAATCCGTGCGAGACATCGGAAACCACGGCGGCAAGATCTTCGGCGTGGCCTTCTCCGTCATCGCCTACTTGGCCATCGGCGCCTTCTACGCCCTGCCGCGAACCGGCGCGGTCTCCATGGAGACTGCGATTACCCCGCTGCTCGGGTGGGAGGGCACCTTTGCCAACGGTGCCTTCAACGTCGTCTTCTTCCTCATCGCTTTGGCCCTGGCCTGGCGCCCGAATGACATCATCGACACCCTGGGAAAGTTCCTGACCCCGGCACTGGTCATCCTGCTCGCCGTCCTCATCACCCTCGCTACCGTGGCGAATCCCCGCGTTCCCGGCACCCCGACTGAGGAGTACGCTTCCGCGCCCTTCGTCACGGGTCTCTTTGAGGGCTACAACACCATGGACGCCATCGCGGGCCTGGCTTTCTCCATCGTCATCGTGACCTCGCTGCGTTCCAAGGGCTTCTCCACCGACCGGGCGCTGCTGCGCGGAACCATCACTTCCACCGTCATCGCCGGCGCGCTGCTCGCCGCTATTTATCTGGGCCTGGCGTGGATCGGCCAAACCATGCCGAACGGTGCCTCCTACGATTCCGGCGCCGCCTTGCTTGCCGACGCCTCCAATCTCACCATGGGCAACGTCGGCCAGGCCGTCTTCTCCGCCATCGTCATCCTGGCATGCATGACCACCGCCGTGGGCCTGATTTCCGCCACCTCGGAGTTCTTCGCCATGCTGGTACCGAAGACCACCTACCACTTCTGGGCTTGCTTGTTTACCGCACTGTCCATCGCCTTCGCCTTCCAGGGTCTGGACACGGTGCTTGCCATCGCGGTGCCCTTCATCGTGTTCTTGTACCCGCCGGCTATCTCGTTGATCGCTCTGACGCTTCTGCAGCCGGCGGTCAAAAAGTGGGTCACCTTCTACTGGGGCTTCCGCTTGGCACTGTGGGTCTCCGTCCTGTGGTCCGCCGCCACTTCCTTCGGCGCCCCGCTCAACTTCTCCCCTGGCCAAGACGTTGGCCTGGGCTGGGTAATTCCCACGCTCCTCGCATTTGCCATCGGCGTTATCATCGACGTTGTATCTACATCCTCGTCGAAGAAAAGTGAGTAGCTCATGACGTCCCGCGCCGCTTTGTCCGTCCTCGATTTCTGCACCATCTACCCGGGGGAATCTCCCTCCCAGTCCATGGCCAGGTCGGTCGAGCTGGCGCAACGCGCGGAGGCTTTGGGGTTTAAGCGCATGTGGTACACCGAGCACCACAACATGCCCTCCATTTCTTCCTCCTCCCCGGCGGTGCTCATCGCACACATCGGCGCGAAGACCGAGCGCATTCGCCTCGGTGCTGGTGGCGTCATGCTGCCGAACCACGCGCCCTATGTCATCGCCGAACAATTCGGCACCCTCGCCGAGCTCTACCCCGGCCGCATCGACCTCGGCCTGGGCCGCGCACCCGGCACCGATATGAAGACCTTGGGCCGCGCCCTGCGCCGCGATAGAAACGCCGCCGAGCGCTTCCCCGAGGACGTCAAGGAGTTGCAGGGCTACCTTTCCGGCAAATCTCTCGTCCCCGGTGTGCAGGCTATCCCCGGCCACGGCACGAACGTGCCGATTTACATCCTGGGCTCCTCGCTCTTCGGTGCCTCGCTGGCCGCCAAGTTCGGGCTGCCTTATGCCTTCGCCTCGCACTTCGCCCCGCAGCACCTGGAAGCCGCCACGGCCTATTACCGCGAGAATTACCAGCCTTCCGAAGCCCACCCCGAGCCCTATGTCATCGCCGGCGTCAACGTCACCGCGGGGGATGACGCAGAAGAGGAATTCGAGAAGGTCTGCTTCCGCCGCGTGAAGGCCTTCGTCAGCCGCGGCAAGCAGCTCAGCGACGCCGACGTCGCCCGCATCATCGATTCCCCGCAGGGCCAGCAGATCATCAGCATGCTGCAGTACTCCGCCGTTGGCAATGTAGAGCACGTGCGCGAGTACCTCACTGACTTCCAGAAGTTGGCGCAGGCGGACGAACTCATGATTTCCCTGCAATCCACAAGCCACAAGGCCGCGTTGGGTAACATGAGTAACCTGGCGCGCGCGTGGCAATTGTAGGCGTACGCGCATCGTTGCCCGTCACAGCGTTTTACATAGAGGAGGATCCCGGTGGCCCTTCGCGGTACTCAGCAGCACAGCATTATCGCTGATTATCTGCGCACCCTCATTCGCAGCAAGAAGCTTTCCCCTGGTGATTTCCTGCCCAGCGAGGCCGAGCTCTGCGAGCAATTCTCCTCCTCCCGCGGCCCGGTGCGCCAAGCCGTCGCGGCTCTGCGCTCGGAAGGCCTCATCTCCTCCGGCCGCGGCCGCCGCTCCGTCGTCCTCGGGCGTTTTACCTCGGAGTCCTTCGACTCGATTTATTCCGTAACGCACTGGCTGCGCGAGCGCGGCTTCGAGCCCGGCGCGTCCACGTTGTGGCTGGGCCGCTGCCCCGCCTCCGAGCAGGAAGCCGAATTCCTGCGGGTAGACACCGGCTCCCCCGTCATCTTTGTGCACCGCGTGCGCAGCGCCAACGGCATGCCCATCGCCATCGAGCGCATGTTCTTCCCACTGGACGTGGGCGGCCAGATCCTTAACTTCGATGCCGACAATGAGTCCATCCACGATCACCTTCGCAAGCAGGGCGTGGAATTCGACAGCGTCAACCGCGAGCTCTCCCTCGCCTACGCCAGCGAGGAGGATGCGCGCTCCCTCAATATCGACCCCGGCACCCCGCTGTGGCGCCTGCACCTCGACATCTCGGATCACTCCGGGCATCCCGTCGAGTGCACCGAAATCCTGTACCTCGGGGACCGCATGACGCTTGGCATGACGAACGTGCGCGGCACCACGTCCCCACTCGAGGTCAAGCTGTCGGAAGGATGATGAAGACTTGGCTAGGCGCGCTGGGGGTGGTCGTGGGGGCGTCGTTAAGCGCGTGTTCTGCCGGCTCCACGGCAGTGGTTGATTCGGATTCCTCCGCGCTGACGCTGGCTACCACGACGCCGGCGACCTCCCTGGATTTCACCACCGTCGGCGGCGCCGCCATCCCGGCAGCGCTCATGAGCAACGTCTACGAGACCCTGGTGCGCATCTCCCCGGAGGGAGAGATTGTCCCCGGGCTCGCCGAATCCTGGGAGGTGGACTCCACGCGCTATACCTTCCACCTGCGTGAGGCCTCCTTCTCCAACGGCGAGGCTTTCACCGCGCACACCGCCGCGTGGTCCATTAACGCGGTGAAAACGGAGTGGACGAACGGGCTCAAGAAGCAGATGGACGTGGTGGAATCCGCCACGGCTGTCGACGATCACACGCTGCTCGTCACCCTTAAGCGGCCTTCCGCCGGGTGGCTATGGTCCATGGGCACCGCAATAGGCGCGATGCGAACCCCCACCGACGCTGTGGGCACCGGCCCCTTCGCCGTCGCGGGCTTCTCCCCCAACGAGTACATCGCGCTGCGCGCCCGCCCCGACTACTGGGGCACCCCAGCGGAAGAAGACATCACCATCCGCTACTTCCCGGATTCCCTCACCGCGGTGAACGCGCTGCGCTCCGGCGGGGTCGACGCAGTGTGGGGCGTGCAAAACCCCGAGCTGCTCGACACCCTAGGTGACTCCATCGAGACCGCCGTGGGCACCACGAACGGCGAGGTGCTGCTGTCCATGAATAACCACGCAGCGCCTTTCGACGACCCCCGCGTGCGCCGCGCCGTGGCTTATGGAATCGACCGCCACGCCGCCAACGAGATCCTCTGGGAGGGCCGCGCGCAGGACACGGGCGGCGCACCCGTCCCGCCGACTGACCCCTGGTTTAGCGGGAAGGACTACTACCCTTACGACCCTGCGCGCGCCCGCGCGCTGATGGAGGAGGCCGGGGCGGTGGGCACGCCGCTCACGCTCACCGTGCCGAGCCTGCCCTATGCGCAAACGCTCTCCGAGTTCCTCTACTCGCAGCTCACAGAGATGGGCTTTGAAGTCAGTTTGGAAACCGCGGAGTTTCCCGCGGTGTGGCTGAGCCAAGTCATGGGCGCCAAGGACTACCAGATGTCGCTCGTCGCGCACGTCGAACCGCGCGATATCCCCACCATCTTTGGCACCCCGGACTATTACCTCGGCTATGATTCGCCGCAGGCCCGCACGCTGTTAGAGCAGGATGACATGACAGGGGCCGTGGACCAGATCATGGAAGATATGCCCGCCCTGACCTTGATGAACATGCCCAATATCGTGCTCTACCGCGAGGGCCTGACTGGCCTGCAGCCCAACCAAATCACCGATGCCATCGAGTTGCGAGGAGTGCGATGAGAATCCTGCGCTTCCTCGGCACCATGTGGGCCGCCTCCATCATCATCTTCCTGCTCATGCGGGCCGTGCCCGGAAACCCGGCGCGCGTGGCCTTGGGCGTCAACGCCACGGATGAGGCCGTGGAGAAGCTGACTCACTCCATGGGCTTAGACCGGCCGCTTCTCGTGCAGTACCTGGAGTGGATGAAAGGGCTGTTGACCGGCAACTTCGGAATTTCCCTGTCCTCGCAGCAGGACATCACCCCGCTGGTGATTGACCGCGCGCAGGTTACGCTGCTGCTCATCGGGCTGGCCATCGTTCTAGCCTTGGCCGGGGCTATCCCCATGGGCATCCTGCTCGCCCGTTTTCGCTTCCCCGTGCTCAATGCCGCCACGCAGCTGGGCATTGCGGTACCGAGTTTTCTGGTCGGTATTTTGCTCGTCGCCGTGTTCTCCGTGCACCTGGGATGGCTGCCGGCCAACGGCTGGCAGCTGCCTCGCGAGGGTTTGAGCCACCTCGTGCTTCCCGTCATCTCGCTGGCGCTGGTGCAAGGCGCGATGCTCACGCGCTACGTGCGCGGCACCCTCCGCGAGGAAATGGACAAGGACTATATCCGCACCGCCCGCTCCCTGGGTGAATCCCGCACCGGGGCGCTCATCCGCCACGGCCTGCGCAACGCCGCCCTGCCGGTGCTCACCGTCACCGGCGTGCAGCTGAGCACCCTGGTGGTGGGCGCGGTGGTCATCGAGAACGTCTTCGTCATCCCCGGCTTGGGCTCTCTGCTTCTCGACGCCGTCTCCACCCGCGACCTCACCACCGTCCAGACCCTCATCATGGTCTTCGTGACCTTCACCCTGACCGTCAACCTGCTCACGGACCTGGCCTACCGGGTCATCGACCCACGGCTCAAGGAGGCGCGATGAAACCCGGCTACATTCTGGTGGGCCTGACCATCCTGCTCGCCCTGGTCTCCCTGGTGTGGACGCCCTATGACCCCAACCTCATCTCCCCAGACCGCCTGGCCGGCCCCAGCCTGGAGCACCTCATGGGCACCGACCGCTTCGGGCGCGACACCTTCTCCCGCATCCTCGCCGGCGCCCAGATCACCGTGCTGGTGGGCGTGGTGGCGGTGGCCATCGCCGCCCTCATCGGGGTACCGCTGGGCATTATCGCCGGGATGCGCGGTGGTGGCTTCATCATGGCGGCCACCGACCTGCTGCTCGCCTTCCCCGCGCTCCTGCTGGCCATCGTCGCCGGCGCGGTGTGGGGCTCGTCGACGCTCACGGCGACCATCGCCATCGGCATCGCCGGCATCCCCTCCTTTATCCGGGTCACGCGCTCAGGCACGCTGCAAATCATGACGCAGGACTATATCGCCGCCGCCCGCATCTCGCGCGTGCCGCCGGCGCTCATCGCGTGGCGCCACGTCCTACCCAACCTCGGCGGCATCGTGGCCATCCAGGCCTCCGTCTACTTTGCGCTGGCCGTCCTCGCCGAGGCTGGCCTCTCCTACCTCGGCCTGGGTACCGCCCCGCCGACCGCCTCCTGGGGCCGCATGCTGCACGACGCCCAACCCCTCCTCGCCACCCACCCCCTCCAGGCGCTGTGGCCCGGGCTGGCAATTGCCGGCACCGTCCTCGGATTCAACCTGCTAGGAAGCCATGCTGACCGTCACTGATCTGCGCGTGGGCCCCGTCGGCCCCCTCTCCTTCTCCATCGCACCCGGCGAGCGCGTCGGCCTCATCGGCGATTCCGGCAGCGGCAAGTCCCTGACCGCCCTAGCCATCATGGGGCTTTTACCTGATCATCTGCAGGCCACCGGCTCCATTAACTTCAACGGCCAGGAGCTGCTGGGCATGCGCGACCGCGACCTGCGCAAGCTCCCGCTGGCCATGGTCTTCCAAGAACCCATGACCGCACTCGACCCGCTGATGAAGGTGCCCGGCTTCAACCGCTTCCCGCACCAGCTCTCCGGCGGACAGCGCCAGCGCGCGCTCATCGAGATGGCCATGGCCCGCCGCCCCAAGCTGCTCATCTGCGATGAGCCGACCACCGCCCTGGACCCCTTCACCCAGGAGGAGATCCTCTCCACCATCGTCGATGCCGCGGACAGCGAAGACACGGCGCTGCTGTTTATTAGCCATGACCAGGACGTCGTCAAGCGCGTGTGCGACCGCGTCGTGCGCATCGGTGAGCTCACCACTCCCGACCTCACCCCGCCGCCCATGCCCACCCTGGGCGAGCCCGTCATCGAGCTTAAGAACGTGACCAAGGCCTACCGCGGGGTCACCGCGCTGGACGACGTCTCCCTCACCGTCCGCGAGGGCGAGCGCCTCGGCATCGTCGGCGGTTCCGGCTCCGGCAAATCCACGCTGCTCAAGCTGCTCACGGGCCTTACGCAGCCGACCTCGGGGACAGTGGCGGTGAAGAAGCGGGTGCACATGGTCTTCCAGGACCCCAAGGGCTCGCTCAACCCGCGCATGCCCATCTGGAAGATCGTGGCCGAAGGCGGCGGGACGCGCGAAGAGGCCGAGGCGGTGCTGCGGGAGGTCGGCATCGACGGCTTCGAGCGCTATCCCCGGGATTTCTCCGGCGGGCAGCGCCAACGTATTTCGCTGGCGCGCGCCGTGGTGGGCAAGCCGGAGATCCTGCTGGCGGATGAGGCCGTCTCGGCACTGGACGCCACCTCGCGAGCCCAGGTCCTCGAGTTGCTGCAGCGCGTGACGAAGGACATGACGCTGGTTTTTGTCTCCCACGACATTGACGTCGTGCGCCACTTTTGCCCCACGGTGGCGGTCTTGCAGGACGGCCGGCTCGTGGATCGCGGCGAAACGAGTAAGGTGTTCTCCCGATATGGAACACCCACTGCCGCAACGCCCTAATGCACTTCAGCTCTTTACCGCCTTTAACACCTCCGCGCGCCGCTGGCCCGGTGCCCTGCGCGCGGCGTTGGCGATCATTATCCCCGGCGGGATCGCTGTAGCAACAGGCCACCCGGATGCGGTGCTGCTCATTTCCGCCGGCGCCTTCTCCGTCATCTACGGCGAGGGACACCCCTACCGCACCCGGCGCCGCGTGATCCTGACCGCCGGCGGGTTACTCACGCTGGCGGCCACGGCCGGCTCCCTCGTCGGGGTGCATGGCCTGGCGCTGTCCGCGGTGTTTACGGTGGCGCTAGCAACCATCGGCGCGTTCGTGCAGAATGCGCTGCGGCTGCCGCCGCCGGGTTCCTTCTTCATCGTGATGGTGGCCGGTGGTTCCACGATGCTGCGCGGGGTCTCGCCGTGGGAGGTGGCCGCGTGGAGCCTGGCTGGCTTAGCGGCCGGCTATGTGCTGGGCATGCTGCCGCGTTTCCGGGATCCGCACGGCCCAGAGACCCGCGCGGTGGCCGCGCTGGAGAAGGCCGCCGACGCCTTCGTGAACTCAGATAGCGATTTCCTGGCTCGCCACCACCAGGCGCAGTCCGCCATTTCCACCGCCTGGCAAGCGCTTGCCGACGCCGGTGTCATCCGCGGCGGCCGCATCCGCCACCCCGCCCAGGCGGAGCTAGTACACCGCGCGCTGGCCGCGCAGCAGCGCATCGTGGCGCACCACAAGCAGGTGGGCGGCAACTCGGATGAGCTCTCTGATTCCCCGACCTACGTCGACCCGGACCGCACCACCATCCCGCACACCAAGCCGACGATGCGTTACCGCTTCTACCGCGCCGCGGTGGGCAATTCCCATGCGGTGGTAACCGCGGAGAAGATCGCGCTTGGTGGCCTGGCCACCGCATTCATTGGGTTGGCGCTGGGGCTCAACCGCCCGGACTGGGGCGCGGTCTCGGTGCTCCTGCTCTTGCAATGGGGGCCAGACCGGGTGCCGGGAACGATTCGCGGCATCCAGCGCATGCTGGGCTCGGTCTTGGGCGTGTGCGTCTTTGCGCTCATTGCCTCTTTCAGCCCGCACGGCTGGGGGCTGGTGCTCGCTCTGGCCTTCTGCCAGTTCTGCGCGGAGATTCTGGTGGTGAAGAACTACGCGCTGTGCGTTATCTTCTCTACTCCCCTGGCGTTGCTGATGGGCAACTCTTCGGAGCATATGGCCCACACTATTGGCTCGCGCATGGCGGAGATTGGGCTGTCGGTGGTCGTGGCGATGCTGTGCTTGTGGCTGTGGAAGCCGCGGGCCCAGATGACGAACCACTACCGCCTGCAAACGCGCTGCTTCGAGGCGATGGCCGCCCTGCTGGGCGCGCTGTTGATTAAGACCCCGGAAGAGGCGCTCGCACAGCGCCGCGACTTGCACTACGAGCTGCTCTCGGAACGCCGCAGCATCCAGTCGCTGGCGACCAATCATTCCGATATCAGCCAGTTCTGGGAGCGCCACACGGCCCTGCAAACCGCCGGCTACTTCCTGCTGGACTTCTGCGTGGTCAACCCGCTCACGCAGCCCAGCCGCGCGGAGCTAGACACGCTCATTGAAAAGATCACCGCAGCGGAAATGCGTCAATGACCTCATAGCGGGGCCCACCGCCGCGCCCCTCTCCCAAGAAAGATTGGACGAGGCTGATTTCCGTGACCTCGAACTCGGGTCCGCGGTAGACGCTCAGCGCGTGCACCGCATCCGGGATGAGCCACGGATCCCGCGTCCGCCTCCCTGCCCGGGCCAGCGTGAGATGCGGGCGCGATGGCTCAAGCATGAGGTGTTTGACCTGCCCTTTGACGCCTGCCCACAGCACCTGTTTCTCAAAAGAGCCAGCCCCGCTCAGGCTCAGCGTGAGCGGCCCCGCTTCGATGCCGCGCAGCGCCTCGCGGACCTCCACTGCGTCATTGGGCTGTTCCCCGAAAAAGTCGAGGGTGATGTGCCAGTTATCCGGGTCCGTCCACCGCAGCCCGTTGTCCTTGAGCGGGCGCACGGCCCGCACCAGGTGCTCAGGGGCCTCTGCGGAGGGAAAGAGGGCGCTGAAAAGGCGAATCATTTCACCGACAGCAACAGATTCGGATCGAGTACGTGTTCCTCCACGAGTTCGAAGAGAGCGAAGGCTTCCTCCAGCTCACGGACATTCTCATCAAAATTAGGCAGCGACATGGCATTCCAATCGACGCAGAAATAGGTTCCTTCATCCTAGCTCACACCACTGTTATTTCGCGCACCTGCGATAATGGTAAAGGTGAACACTCGAAAATCTACCGGTCCACCCGTTGGCCTCTATCCCCACAACATGCACCCGGGCTTGGTTCCCGGAATCGGTGTGGAAGACCAACGCAACGCTTTCACGCTGGACAAGGTCACCTTCTTCAGCACGGCTACGTTCGTCGTAGCCTTCATCGTGTGGGGCATTAGCTCGCCAGAATCCGTCTCGGCGGCGTCCTCCACCGCCTTTTCCTGGGCCATCACCAACGCCGGCTGGCTGCTCAACATCACCATGATGATGGCCGTTGCCACCATGCTCTACATCGGTTGCTCCCGCCTGGGCCGCATCAAGCTCGGTACCGATGACGAAGAGCCCGAGTTCGGCTGGTTCAGCTGGGTCGCCATGATGTTTGGCGCCGGCATCGGCGTTGGCATCTTCTTCTACGGCCCCTCGGAGCCGCTGTCGCATTACATCACCCCGCCGCCCCACACCGTCGATGGCAACACCGTCGAAGCCCTCCACCAATCCATGGCCCAGGCGCACTACCACTGGGGAATCTCCCCCTGGGCGGCGTACGCCCTCGTCGGCGGCGCCATCGCTTATTCCTCCTACCGCCGCGGGCGCGTTCCGCTGGTGTCCTCGATTTTCAAGCCGCTATTCGGCTCCCGCGATACCGACGGTCCACTGGGCAAGCTTATCGACGTCCTCGCCCTCGTCGCCACGCTCTTCGGCACCGCCGCCACGCTGGGTCTCTCCGCCATCCAGATTGGCCAAGGAGTGTCCATCATCCGCGGCGCAGGTCCGTTGACCAATGCCGTGCTCATCGCGATCATCGCCGTGCTGGGGTGCGGGTTCATCATCTCTGCGGTCTCTGGTGTTTCCCGCGGCGTGCGCTACCTGTCCAACTTCAACATCACGCTCACGCTCGGCCTGGTCATCTTTGTTTTCTTCACCGGCCCGACCTTGCTTTTGCTCAACCTCGTGCCCTCCGGCATCGTCACCTACATCGACCAGCTTTTGCCCATGATGGCCAAGGGCCTGTCCTGGGGCGATGAAACCATCGAGTTCCAGTCCTACTGGACCGCCTTCTACTGGGCATGGTGGATCGCGTGGACGCCTTTCGTCGGCATGTTCGTGGCCCGTATCTCCCGCGGCCGCACGCTACGCGAGTTCACGGCAGTGACCGTCTTCGCCCCGTCCCTCATCCTCATCCTGGCCTTCACCATCTTCGGCGGCACCGCTATCACCTTCCAACGCGAGGAGCTGCCCAACTTTGACGGCTCCGCCTCCGGCGAGCAGGTGCTCTTCGCCATGTTCGATAATCTGCCGCTGAGCAGCATCACGCCCTTCATCCTGATCGTGGTCCTAGCGGTCTTCTTCATCACCTCGGCCGATTCGGCGTCGGTCATCATGGGAACCATGTCCTCCAAGGGCGACCCCGCCCCCAACAAATTCATCGTCATCTTCTGGGGCCTGTGCATGATGGGCATTGCAGTCGTCATGCTGCTGACCGGCGGCGAGGACGTGCTCACCGGCCTGCAGAACCTCACCATCCTCTCGGCGCTGCCTTTCTGCATCGTGCTGCTCGTCATGATGGTGGCCTTCATCAAGGACCTGCGCTCCGACCCGATGTTCATCCGCCGCGCCTACGCGCGCGCCGCAGTGGAAAATGCCGTCGTGCGCGGCATCGAGGAGCACGGCGATGACTTCGAGCTCACCGTCGAGCACGCCGACGAAGGCCGCGGTGCCGGCTCCGACTTCGACTCCTCAGCGCACCGCTACACGGACTGGTACCAGCGCACCGATGAAAAGGGTGAGAATGTAGACTACGACTTCGACACCGATACCTGGGCCGATGGCTACGACCCGAACTCTGAACAGAAAGAGACCTAAGTGGGCATCCCCGACGATGTCGTCCTCGACGGCTACACGCTTATCGAACAGCACGAAGTGGACCACGAGTTCCTCATCAATGGCTCGCCGCTCGCCGTGGATACGCCTCTGCTATTCGCGCTCACGATTGTTGGTGTTCTCCTCGTGGCGGCCAGCTTCTTCCTGCGCAGGCCGGGCCGCATCATCGCCGGGCTCTTGGGCGCGATCCTGACGCTGACCAAGCTGTGGTGGATGCCCATCGCACTAGCCCAACAGTTCAACGACAGCCAGGTCTTTGGCTACACGGTGAAGTACTACCCCCAGTACTGGCCGGCGGCCTCCGTCATCGTGGTCGTCATCGCGCTGCTCGGCCTCGCCTCCGCGTTTATCCGCCGGCGCTAGCGCGATTCCAACACCGCAATCGCGATGTGCACCCGGTTGGTGCCGCCCAGTTTGTCCAAGATGTGCTTGATGTGGGTCTTCACCGTGGTCACGGAGACGTAGAGCTGCCCGGCAATCTCCTGGTTGTCTAGGCCCTGGGCCACTAACTCCGCCACCTCGTTCTCGCGCTGGCTTAAGCCCTCCAGCGGGTGGGCCTCAAGCGCCTCTGGTTCTGCGGGCGAGGGCTCGGGGCGCTTGAGCGCCAGCAAATTCTTCAGCGCCTTCGGGCTCAATAGCTGCTGCCCGGTAGCCGCGGCGCGCACCGCAGAGACCAGGCCCTCCGGCTCGATGGTCTTGAGCAGAAAGCCCATCGCACCGGCGTGCAGCGCATCCACGATGAACTCATCCGTATCGAAGGCGGTGAGCATGACCACCGGGATATCCGGCGCGCTCGCGCGCAGTTGCCCGGCCGCCTCGATGCCGTCCATGACCGGCATGCGGATATCCATGAGGACAACATCCGGTTGCAAGTCCAGCACGCGGGCCACGCCGTCGCGCCCATTGCTGGCCTCGGCCACCACCTCGATGTCTGGTGCTCCCTCCAGGATGAAACGGATGCCGCGGCGCAGCGCCTGCTCATCATCGACCAACACCACTGAAATCATTATGCGCGTGCCTCCTCCGGTAGTTCGAGGACCCAGGTGAAGGTGGAGGCGTCGTCAAGCACTGTGAAGGTGCCTCCCGCCAGCCGGGCGCGTTCCTCCAGCCCCAACAGGCCATTGCCGCCGCCGGACTTCGGCTGGTGCGTCACCTTCTTATTCTGCATGGTCACCCGCACCTTATCCTCCTCGTTCTCCACGGTGAGCCTTACCTTCTGCCCCGGCGCGTACTTGCGCGCGTTGGTCAGCCCCTCCTGCACGGCGCGGCCCAGCGTGTGAGCTGCCATCGTGCTAAGCCTATCGATGCTCTCATGCGCGTCCCCTTTCTCATACCGCACCTTCGTCCCCGTCGCCCGTGCGCGCTCGATGTGTTCTTCGATGCTCGCGCGCGGATCCACCCGATCGTCCACGCGCAGCGCCTTGATCACCCCGCGCAGATCCTCCACAGCGGCCTTGGCCTCCGACTGGATGGTGTCTGCCGCCTCGGCGATGTGCTCTGGGTCCGCATCCTTGCGGTAGCTCAGGCCACCCGCGTACACGGAAATAAGGCTGAGCCGATGCGAGAGGGAATCGTGGATATCGCGGGCAATGCGGTTGCGTTCCTCCAGACGCGCCCGCTCCTCGCGCGAGCGCAGCTGGTCCTCATTAAGCTCCGCCAAGCTCACCAGCGTGACCTCGCGCTGGCGGCGCTGCGCGCGCACCGAGCCCGTAATCCAGGCAACGATGAGCACGATGGTTCCAAAGAACCCGTAACCGAAAACTGACAAGTAATTTACCTGCAGTTCAGGCACCGCCATGACGATTACATATGAGGCCACCAGTATCACCGTTCCCGCCAGGGACCACCGCAGGCTACCGCGTGAGATGAGCGAGGTCAGCACCACCAGCACTGAGAGCGACAACGGGCTAAACCCGCCCACCGCTAGGACGAGCAGCGCCACAATCAGCGCCACCGGGTGGCCCGGGTACTCCTCGTGAATGTTGCGTTCCCGCCGTGAGTGGTGCAGGGCGAAGGGCAGCAGAAGCCACGTGGCAATGTTGAGCAGAGCCATGACGCCGGAAACCATGGCTTGCTCGTCCGACCCGTCATAATTCTCGAGTTGGAGGATCCACGAAGCCGAATCCGCTATCGCGCAGAGCATAATAAGCAGGACCGTGATCCATAGTGGTCGCGTCTTTCTCGTCATGGTTGACACGATAACTCTCCCCCAGGGTATGGAAATCCTCCCTGCGGAGGATACCGGCACCCCGGGCGCGGTTCATAACCTAAACCGCATGAGAAGAACACAGACTTTATATGAACTGCTTACCGCCGCCGGGCTGGTGTTCGCCGTTTATGATTTCTCCCAAGGTCCTTTCGTCACTACCAGCGCGCTCACCGCAGTGTTGTACGCGGCCGTGGCACTTGGTCTCACGCTGCTGATTCTGCGCAAGCACCCGGGCATTGCGCACGGGGTGGTGTGGGGCATCGCAGTCACCAGAGTCGCCGGTCAGCTCAACGAGAACATGAACCACCTCCTCATCCGTACGGTCCCGGACTGGCTGGTCTTCGCTGGCATCGCCCCACTCACCGAGGAGGTCCTCAAATTCCTCGGCGTCATCTTCATTTGCACCTGCGTCATCCGGCCCCGCCACTGGGCGGATTACGTCTTCGTCGGTGTGGCTGTAGGCATGGGCTTTAGCGTGACCGAGAACGCCATCTACTACGTCAACATGACGCTGGAGAACCTCGATTCTGATATCAGGGGAACGCTGCTGGCGGTGCTTGTCCGCTTCATCGCGAATCCGCTCATGCATTCCTTCTTCACCGCAATCGCGGCTTACGGGCTCTCCCACCGGCAACCGGTGCGTTGGTTGCTCATCGCCATGGCGGTGCACTTCACGGCCAATTTCGGCCCGTCTATCTCTACCGCGTTTGAGGACGCCTTCTGGCCCATCTTCCCCACCTTCCTCATCCTCATCGGCCTGTGGGTCGCCACGATTGTCAGTATTGTGAAACTCCGCAAAATCCTCCCTGCGGAGGATACCGGGGTCAAACCGCAGCTCTTAGGGTCGAAAGCATGAGAAACACACTGATTTATTCCTGCATCGGCGTCCTCGCCGCAGTACCGCTTGCCGACGCCCTCCTCCCCGACCCCACTCCCGACACCACCCCCGTGCGCGGCATCCCGGGACTGGAGTGCCCGGAGGATCCGTACGCCTCCTCGCAGACCTGGAACTGCGGGAGCGCGACCATCATTTCTGAGGAAGGCAGCTCCTCCCACGAGGTCGAAACCTACCTGCCGCGCCAACACCGCTCCTTCAACGGGACCAGCACGCTGACCGACGCCCCCATCACCACCCAGGCTGCCGAGCTCTACCGCGTCGAGGACGGCGACGGCATCACGCTGTCTCAGCGGCACAACAACACCATCTCCTTCCTCCACATCTACGGACCGAAGGCAAGTGACTTCGCCGACCGTGTTCAAAAGGAGGAAGCTTGAAGTACCTGTACTACCTGCTGACCCTCGGCGCGCTGGCTGTCACCGCCTTCCACTACGCGGGCGAGTCCTTCCTGCCCGCAAGTGCTCTGGCCGCCGTGGTCTTCGCCGCCGTACTCGTCCCCCTCGCGCTGTTCTTCCTGCGCCGCCGGCCGGGAATTGCGCACGGCGTGGTGTGGGGGTTCGCGGTTTCCGGGCTCGCGGTGGAACTCAACACGAACATGTCCCACCTCCTCACCCGCGCGGGCCTAGACTGGCTGGGCGCTGCGGGGTATGCGCCGCTCATCGAGGAAGTGCTGAAGTTCCTCGGCGTGCTGCTTATCTGCACCTTCGTCATCCGCCTGGCGTCCAACCCGCTCTCCCACTCGCTGTTCACTGGTCTTAGTGCCTATGGCCTATCCCAGAAACAGCCGGTGCGCTGGCTCATTATCGCCATCGCGGTGCACGCCACGAAGAACCTCTTCCCGTCGTTAAGCACTGCGCTCGACGACGCCATCTGGCCCCTCCTCGCCGGCTTGGTCGTCGTGCTAGCCGTGTGGGTAGCCACCATCTGGGGCACTATTGCGCTGCGGAAGAAGGCGGCTGCGCATCCGACCCCGTCCCCTGTACCGGCGCACGCATAGCCTTCGTGGCCGGCGAGGGGTGCGCGTCCTCGGCAGCGAGGCGCTCAAAAGCCACCGCCGCTAGGGCCGCGGCTTGGTCTCCCAGAACCGAATCATCAAAGCGCACCAGCGGCGAGTGGTTCCACTCGCGCATGTGCTCCGGGGTGTGCGGATCCCCCGTACCGAACCACATGAAGGTGCCCGGAACCTGGGATAACACTGCGCCGAAGTCTTCCGAGGCCATCATCGGGGTGTCCATGGTCAGCACGTTTTCCGCACCGAACATCCCCGCCCACAACGACGCCGCGAACTGGTCCTCGCGCGGTGAGGTCTTGGTGGCCGAGTACAGGACCTCAAAGTCCACCTTCGCGGTGCAGCGGTGCGAGGCCGCCACGGAGCTCGAGACCTCGATGATCATTTGGCGGACGGCGTCGATGTGTTCGTCGCGAAGCACTCGCACCGTCGCACCCAACTCCGCCTTGTCCGGGATGACGTTGACCGCACCGTCGCCTGCGCGCAGGTTGGTCACCGTGATGACAATCGGCGAGTTCGCGTCGAAGCGCCGGGTCAGCGCCACCTGCAGCGCCACCTGGATCTCCGCGAGGGCCACAACCGGATCGATCGCATCGTGCGGGCGCGAGCCATGTCCGCCCTTGCCGTAGACGGTGATCCCCAGGTTGGACGACGAGGCCATCATCGGGCCCGCGATGTGGTGGAAGGTGCCCTTATCCTGCGGGCCGACGTGCAGACCGTAGGCGGCGATGGGGCGGCGGCCGGCGGCGTCGAGCACGCCCTCATCGATCATCGGCTGCGCACCGCCCGGGCCTTCCTCACCCGGCTGGAACATGAAGATGACATCGCCCAACAACTCCTCGCGGTGACGGCACAGCATCTTCACCGCGCCGATCAGCCCCGCCGTGTGCAGGTCGTGGCCACAGGCGTGCATGTTGTTATTCGTCGAGGCAAACGGGCTGCCCGTTTGCTCACGCACGGGAAGGGCGTCCATGTCCGCGCGCAGCAGCACCGACACCGGGCGCTCGCCGCGCTTGCCGCCGCGCAGCACCGCGACGACCGAGCTGAGGTCACGGCCCAGATGAATCTCCAGCGGTAGGCCTTTAAGGGCTTCGAGCACCTTCTCCTGCGTGCGCGGCAGGTGCAGCCCCACCTCCGGGTTCTGGTGCATATCGCGGCGGAACTCCTGCAACTCCGGAAGCAGCTCCCGGCCTTCCTCCACGAACACCTGGCTGGCCAACCGCTCCCCGAGCTTGGCCGAGACCATCGGAAGCGGTGGCAATTGCTGACGGTGGCGCGGGGCCATCTTCATGGTGTCATCCTTTCCGAGCATGTGCGCCGAGCATACCGGAATCTGTATTAAGGTGGCCGTTTATGAAGCTCTTCTCCGCGCTGGTGGCCAGCTCCCTGATGTTCACGCCCGGCTCCTCCTACCAACTGTCGAGCCGCGACGAGGCCTCATCGCAGTGGGCCGTGGACACCATGTTCAACGTCATTGATGGCTTGGGCACCTCCTCCCACCTACTCACCGACGCATGGTCTACGGAGCAGGAAGAGTACCCGTACCCGATTAAAGAAATCGACGAGGTCTCCCTCGTGGAGCGGCGCGCCACCGACGAACCTGGCCGCGAGAAGTGGATCATCTCCTCGCCGTCGATGGGGCGCGACATTCCCGTCGACGTCGTCGTGGGCAACGGCGGGCCCGTTGTGTACTTTCTCGAGGGCGTAGATTCCCCGGAGACCTCGAACTGGATCACCAAAGGCCATGTACGGCGCGTGTTTGGGGATACGGATGCGAGCGTGGTGATTCCGTCGCAAGGCGCAGGTTCCATGTGGACCGACTGGCGAGAAGATGACCCGAAGTTGGGGCGCCACAAGTGGGAAACTTTTGTCACCACCGAACTCGCGCCGCTGGTGGAGGCGGAGCTCAACCACAACGGCAAGCGCGGGCTCATTGGATTGTCCATGGGAGCGTCGGGCGCGGTGATGATGGCGAACAACAACCCGGGTTTCTTTAATGGCGTGGCGGGAATTTCCGGCTGCTATTCCACCACCAGCCAGGTGGGCCAGGGCACAGTGGACTTGACGGTGCGCACCAAGGGCGGCGACCCAACGAACATGTGGGGCCCGCGCGGTTCGGAGGATTGGCTGCGCAATGACGTCATGTCCCACCCAGAGGGGCTGCGCGGCACGGCGCTGTACCTCGCCGCGGCCTCGGGCGCGTGGACAGACGAGGAGCTGGCGGCTTATCCCGGAAAGTCCGTCAATGACCGCATTGGGGGCACCCTTTTGGAGGCCGGATCGCGTCGCTGTACGGAGGAGTTTTCCGCCGCGCTTTCCGACGCCTCCATCCCCCACACCACCGACTACCTCACCGAAGGCACCCACGACTGGGTGATGTTTGGCAAGCAATTGCAGCCGGCGTGGGATGCGATTAAACCAGCGCTCTACTAACGTCGACGGCATGCCCCACTTCCGCAGCGCTTTCACCCCAGCAGCCATTCTTGTGGGAGGGCTTATCCTCCTCGCAGTGTTCTACGTCGGTTTAAGCCGCCATTACAACGCACAGGAGCTCCACGCGCTTATCGACGGCGCCAATGCCAACGGCCAGGACTATAGCGTCGTCATCCACAACGAGCTGACTGGGAGCTATTCCTTTAACGCCGAATAATTCTGCGTTCCGGTTGCGGGGGTGCTGCACCTGTTTTAGTCTCTGTGGCCATGGGGGTATTAGAAACCTACTTCCGCCACGGCAATTCGGTGATCGCACGAGCGTGTCAAGTTGTCTGCGTGGGGTTGGGTTTATCGAGAGCGTCCGATAGTTTGTATGCGGGGGGTTGGTTTACAGGTAGTCCGCGAATCGGTCTGGGTATGCCACAGCTAGTTGGTTGATGGCTTGTTTCCAGCTATTGGCCTTCGCTCCTTCAGCATACCCGTTGCACTCAACGGCGCGCTTGGCTTGCTTCGCGCGTTTGGCAGCGCGATTGTCTTCGATGTTGCAAATCATCAGCCAAAGCGTCATCAGTGCTGCTGTATCGTTCGGGAACTGGCCCCGGTTTCGGGTAGCTTTGCGCAGCTCAGCATTGTCTGGTGGCGGGAGTTGTAAAGCTCTCGACCGAAGTGGCCAAGTGGTTCACACCATCGTTGATCACTTCGGGCCGTAAGGCCCGAGAACAGTCCTCGAAGGATAGCAGCCTTCGGGGGCTGTTTGAAGCGTCCTGGGTTTAGTTCCTACCTGTCCAAAACTAGGGGGTAGACAATCAACAACTAATGAGTTATGGTCAACACACTTGCACGCTTGTCATCTACCTCACATTGGAAGGAATTTTTAATGCTCACCATAGACCTTGTCGAAGTTTGCTCAAAAGCTGACACCACTACTGAATCCCCTGCACTCTCCCAGTCTCCAGGAAATTGCGCCTCTTGCACAGGTTCCAATTCCCCGGGCCTGCCCTCAACCTCGTCAGCCCCCACACCAACTGTTGACAAAGAGCTCGAAAGGCTCCTCGCCTAATTAGACATGGAATCTTCAGGCAGTCGGACTTACTTTCCCGTATTTCCGACCGCCGTCCCGTTTTCGAACATCCAAAAGAGCGACATGCTTTTATCCACACCCTTTGAACTTCTCCAAGGCCCCACCCGGCAATATATTATCTCCCAATTCTCTATCAACCGAGTTGAAAAAGACCAAGCTTTACACTATGAACAAAGCCTCGAAGCGCTCAGGAGCTCTCACAAAGACATACTAAAAAGCACGGTAGAAGTGAATCTTGTATACATCGGGAACAAACTGCCCGATGTTCCAAATATCTCGAGTTTTATATCACTTTACTCTCCTAGCATGCAGTGGCCTCAAAGCAAAGACAGGGGAAAAGTCGTAGATTTTCTGATTTACGAGAAAGGTAATCCCCACCAGCTCACGGGGCGCGACAAAAATCGTCCTAATGTAACTTATTCCTTCGACCCACTCAAACGCTTTAGAAGTAGTATCAATTGGTTTCGGAGCGGGCGCCCGTGTCCACTATGTTCCATTGCAATAGAAAGAAGTAGTGAACCAAAGGCAGAGGCTACCATTAAGAAAGCATTAACTTCAGCCAAGAACGATCCCCATAAAGGTAGCTCTAAAGAGCTAGAGACAATCCAAACATTAAACATACTCGGTGCAATTACAGATGCAATAACACTTGGCCTGGCAATCAAGAATAATGATCCTCACGCAGCAGATACCCTTCGATACGCTGAGTTCCAAGATCTAACTAATGGGCTAATAGACACCGCTGTCCTCCCCACGGATCCAAAGTGTAATCATGAGAGGTTCTATGGAAAATAGATACAGCAATGACGCTACAAGGTTGCAGATTCGACGCTCTATACCGGCCACCGACCTCACTACCCTTAGGACTGTACGAAGCCAACTATGCGCAGGAAATGCACTTCCAATTGACAGTGGATTCGCAATTTCACCTCTAAGCGCGGCCTCCGCTAATCCTTGGATCATGCGGCTTGGTGAGTTTGACTACACACTGGATCTTGATAATTCCCAACCAATTGATCCCCCCACAAAAGACACCCACTCTCGCCAACCAAGTCTCACTAACGCAGACCGACATATCAATATTGAAGCTCGCTCGCTGGAGCAAAGTGACCTTCATGCTCTTTTAAACAATAGTTTCCTAAAGCCCCTGACTTCCCCGGAGATGAGCCGTCCATATGCCAGTGCCGGTAGTTTATACCCAGTACAGGTATTCATACTCGCCAGGCGGGGAGGACAATGGGAACGCTTTCACCTACTACCATTAGCTCGCCGCTTGGAGAACCTAGGACCAATCCCATTTACAGAAATATTTAACTACGTTGGATGTGATGGACCGGTAGCTCTAGAGCAGGTCGACCTAGTACTGGGATTCGGAATAATTCCCGAAATCTCCATAGCAAAATATCGACTTCGCGGTTACAAGTTCTCACTCATTGAGATGGGAGAAATGATCCAAGAAGTAACCAGGAACGCTGGTTCTATGAACTTCTCTACCAGACCATATGGGTATTTTGACGAGCTTTCAATAGCAAACCTATGGGGATTAAATCCTGATGATATCTGGATTGAGCAACTCCAACTCCTCGCTAAGGAAGACTCATGAAAGGCCTAAAATTCCGGTATTCACCCCTCTCGGACGAATCCATCGCTATTGCAGACATCGCAAATCTAGCATCAGGAATCGGATTCGGGGAGCCACAGAGCGAGCTACGTGCTACGGCAGAAGCACTCGAACGATTCTGGCAGAAACGGGGGCCAAGCGATCACGCGAAAATCTACAGTCTTTCGAACTATTTCAACGATGATAAACTGGTGATTTCAGAGGAAGCGCAGAATGTAACAGACTCATCCGGAACAGCAATACATCGCAGCCTTGAAAAAGCCATTGAATCTGCATGTCTCGAATTCATCGAAAGGCAATCGTTAATTGCCCACTGGAGATTCTCAACCCATGGAGTAGAACTATCCATGAACAATCCAGTTGAAAATGACCACCCTTCAGAAACCTGGCGGATTTATGAAATATCGATATTTGAAGGCGTATACGTTTGCCTAGCGTTATTTAGCTCGCCTGCGAAAAGCACTCAGTACTCTGCCGGAGCTGCTTCGGGGTTCCATCTTCGAAGCACTGCGGAGAAGGCTCTGAGAGAATGTCGCCAAGCAATTCTATCTATGCAAGACAACTTGTTTAGAAGATCGACGGGACGCCCTTTAATGGACCGCATACAAGACGAGTATCTCAAGGCAAATAAACCAAACACATCCGAAGAATGGCGTAATTCAAACCCTCTGCGGATTACAATTCCTTCACAGCTACGACGAACACCTAATAGCGCTTTAGAGCTGCTAGCAAATACAGCAAACCCGCCACTAATGCTAGTAGATAGTCTTTCCTATGACGGTTCGCTTTGGTACATAGCCCGGCTTCTAAGCAACGACTGGCCCTCGGGACTGCAGGACGATAGACCTGATGCATTAAAAACTCTAAGCACCTACCTCGGAAACGAATTCAGAGCCGGTCCAGTCCCCTTCGGATAGACTCATATGACATCACGATTAACACGAGCCATTTAAAGATGGATTCCAAATGCAATTTATACGACAAGTTATTACACAATCTTGGAAACTATCGCCTTGGAACAACTTTTTAGTCCTCGTCTCCATTGTAATCTCGTCAATTTGTACCGTCATTGCCCCGTATATTCTCGGCAGTGGAGTCAGCTCTCTCCTTAATAGTTCAAACAGAGAGGACTTCATTACAATTGGCCTACAGCTTTCTATACTCTATTCGCTGATTTGGTTTTTAGGAACATCCTCAAGATACATATTGTTTCCAACGTATGGAACGATTGAGCAAAAGCTGCAGTCAGAGCGGATGGCTAGGTCTCTCACCGATAGCATCGATGCCAGCCCTAGCGCACGTTCGCATGCTGATAATGGCGAGATTTCATTTGCCATTGATAGCGAGGCTTCCGCATATCGTGACACATTATCCAGCATTTACCTGTCTATATTGCCGGCAACCATTTCTCTAGCCTCCGGCATTTTCCTAGTCATTGTTGCCAGCACTTGGTTGGAAGGAATCATCCTCACAGCAGCCATTGCGATCTATTGTGCGGTCAGCTATCGGCTAATCCAAAGACACCAGAACGCCCAGACAAAGTTTTTCAAAGAGAGCATGCGCAGTTTCGGCGTCCTAGGGAATTCTTTGTCCCTCTGGAAAGAAGCGACAGTATTTTCTACCCAAGCATTTTTGGAATCTCGCTATAGAAAGGATCGAAGCACTGTAGAACGCGCTGGAGTCTATTCATATACCATGACGCGGCGGCTGTACGTTGCCCAAGGAATCGTTTTAGCAATAACGATTTGTGTTCTCATTATAGCCATTATCCTTCGAACCAGTAATGGAGATGCGCAGGCAATCGGATCAATTATCTCGTCTACAGGAATCGCCATTGCAGCCATTACGCCTCTTCAATCCGTCGGGTTTGGAGTGTCCGCACTCGCTGTTTCAGTTTCCCATGCGAGTGAAGCAAGCGAAAAAATTCGCCCAATGGAAATCGTCTCTACAACAAGCCAAAACGTGGATTTGTGGAATGAACAAATACTGCGTTTGTCTGACATGGCAGCTTCGGCACACCAGCGAAATGAGCAAAGACCAATCTGGGTTCTTGGTCCAAGCGGCTCAGGGAAAACGACGGTTTTGGAAGGGTTCCTAAATCTAAATGAATATTCGTTACCCTTGCAACAAGATTCTCGTGAGATAGGGGAAAATTCAACGTATGCGCCTCAAAGCGCAAGCCTGTTAAACGCCAACGCCATAGACAACGTTGTTTTTGGCCGATCAATAGCCGTGTGCAAAGCTGACGAATTACTCACAGCAGTAGGACTTCACGAGTTTTCTTCAACGGGCTGCAAGAAGAACTCCGATGTAGCGGGTGAAGACGGTGGGGCATCAGGTGGGGAAAAACAAAGAATCGCCTTGGCACGAGCATTGATCGCTAAGCCCGGGTCAATTGTGGTCCTCGATGAGCCAACCAGTAGCTTAGACAAGAATTCACGGGCGTTGGTGTGGGGCATTATTGAAGACCTTGCACGCGAAAAAACGGTCATTGTTTCAACGCACGATGCCTCCGCACCTATTCGTCAAGACGATACGGTGCTTCAATTGACCAATGCCAATGAAGCACCTTTATCACAACCGAAAGAGCATCCCAGTGAAGCTTAGTTTCTCTTAATCGCTATCCGTGGACAGCGCCGCCACGAAGGCCTCCTGCGGCACCGACACGGAGCCGATGGACTTCATGCGCTTCTTACCGGCCTTCTGCTTCTCCAGCAGCTTGCGCTTACGGGAGATATCGCCGCCGTAGCACTTGGCCAGCACGTCCTTGCGCATCGCGCGGATGTTCTCACGCGCGATGATCTTCGAGCCGATGGCCGCCTGGACGGGCACCTCGAACTGCTGACGTGGGATGAGCTCCTTGAGCTTCTTCGTCATCTTATTGCCGTACCACTGCGCGGAATCGCGGTGCACGATGGCGGAGAAGGCATCCACCGGGTCACCGTTGAGGAGGATATCCACCTTCACCAAGTCCGCCAGCTGCTCGCCGGCCTCCTCGTAGTTGAGGGAAGCGTAGCCCTTGGTGCGGGACTTCAACATGTCGAAGAAGTCGAAGATGATTTCACCCAAGGGCATGGTGTAGCGCAGCTCCACGCGGTCCTCAGACAGGTAGTCCATGCCACCCATCTGGCCGCGTTTGGACTGGCACAGCTCCATCGTCGAACCGACGAACTCCTCCGGCACGATGATGGTCATCTTCACGATCGGCTCGTAGACCTCACGCAGCTTGCCGCCGGGCCAGTCCGACGGGTTGTGCACCATGGACTCCTCGCCGTCCTCTGCCACCACGCGGTAGGTCACCGAAGGCGCAGTCGAAATCAGGTCCAAGCCAAACTCGCGCTCCAGACGGTCGCGCGTGATTTCCATGTGCAGCAGGCCCAAGAATCCGCAGCGGAAGCCGAAGCCCAGGGCGACGGAGGTCTCGGGCTCGAAGGTGAGGGAGGCGTCGTTAAGCTGCAGCTTCTCCAGCGCGTCACGCAGGTCCGGGAAGTCCGCCTGGGAGATCGGGAACAAGCCGGAGTACACCATGGGGTTGGGGTCGGCGTAGCCCTTGAGCGGCTCAGTAGCGCCATTCGACGCCCACGTAATCGTGTCACCGACCTTGGTCTCACGCACGTTCTTCACTCCGGTAATCAGGTAGCCCACCTCACCCGGGCCCAAACCCTTGCACTTCTGCATGGTGGGGCTGACGATGCCCACCTCCAGCAGCTCGTGGTTGGTACCCGTGGCCATCATGGTGACCTTCTGACGCGGGGTCAGCTTGCCGTCCATCATGCGGATGTAGGTCACCACGCCGCGGTAGGTGTCGTAGACGGAGTCGAAGACCATGGCACGGGCCGGGGCATCCTCGCCGAACTCGGACGTCGGTGCCGGAATGAGCTCAGCCACCTTATCCAGCAGCTCCGGCACGCCCTCGCCGGTCTTGCCGGACACGCGCAGCACCTCCTCCGGCTCGCAGCCGATGATGTGGGCAATCTCCAGGGCGTATTTCTCCGGGTCGGCCGCGGGCAGGTCGATCTTGTTGAGGACCGGGATGATCTCCAAGTCATTTTCCATGGCCAGGTAGAGGTTGGCCAAAGTCTGGGCTTCGATGCCTTGGGCGGCGTCGACAAGCAGGATGGCGCCCTCACACGCCTCCAGCGCGCGGGAGACCTCGTAGGTGAAGTCCACGTGGCCGGGGGTATCGATCATCTGCATGACGATCTCCTGGCCCTCGAACTCACCGGAGCGAGGAATCCAGGGCAGGCGCACGTTCTGCGCCTTAATGGTGATGCCGCGCTCGCGCTCGATATCCATGTTGTCGAGGTATTGGTCGCGCATATCACGCTCCTCCACCACCTGCGACAACTGCAGGATGCGATCAGCCAGCGTCGACTTGCCGTGGTCGATGTGGGCGATAATGCAAAAGTTTCGGATCTTGGACGGATCCGTAAACGTAGTGGCCGCGAAGTTTGTAGACATGTGTTTAGAATAGACGACATGTCTAGGTTGGCACGCATTCTCGGTATCGGAGGCCCTGAGCCTGTCGACGTCGGTCTCGAGCGCATCACCGAAGGCTTGGGGTTGAACCAGAATGATTCCGTGACGGAACCGCGCAAGGCCGCCGACATTCGCGTCGAGTGTGCTGACGCCCACCCGCGCAGCGTCTTCTTCACCCCTGACATGGACGGGCAGGCGGACTCCGGGGAAGTCGTGTGGGTGTGGGCGCCCTCGGACGGCAAGCAGTCCCCGCCGCGCGAGCGAGCCGTGCTCATTGTCTCGCGTACGCGCACCACCGTGCTGGGTCTGCTCATTTCCCCCAACCCGGGCCACGCCAACAAAGAGGAATGGCTCGATATCGGCACCGGCGAATGGGACGAATCCGGCCGGCAGTGCTGGGTGCGGATGGACCGCGTGCTGGAAATCTCCGAGGAACAATGCCGCCGACAAGGCACGCTCTTCCCGGAACGCCGCTTCGAACGCATTGCTAACCGGCTGCGCTCGCGTTATCACTGGGCCTGATTTGGGGAATCGGTCCGAGCCCTGCTAGATTTTTTGGGATGCCGGGGCACGCTGGCGGTCAGGACCTTGGGTCCGCCTTCCTCGGTTACACATTCCTACGACTCTAAGAGGTATAACAATGGCAAACATCAAGTCCAAGCAGAAGCGCATCCTGACCAACGAGAAGTCGCGTCAGCGCAACAAGTCCGTACGCTCCGCCGTGCGTACCGAAATCCGCAAGTTCCGCGAGGCCGTCGCCGCTGGCGACAAGGCTGCAGCCGAGAAGCAGCTGCGCGTTGCCTCCCGCGCACTGGACAAGTCCGTGTCTAAGGGCGTCTTCCACCGCAACACCGCGGCTAACAAGAAGTCCGGCATGGCCACCGCCTTCAACAAGATGGCCTAAATGAAACCGCTCCTGAAGTGGGTGGGGGGAAAGCGTCAACTGCTGCCCGTTATCCACTCCATGCTGCCCGAGAGCTTCGACACTTATGTCGAGCCTTTCTTGGGCGGCGGAGCGGTTCTTTTTTCTTTGGCGCCCGAACGCGCCCGGGTTAATGACCTGAACATCGAGCTCATCACCGTCTACGAGGTGGTCCGCGATAACGTGGACGAGCTCATCGCCCTGTTAAAGGGCTATCCGAATGATTCGGATTTCTTCTACGAGATGCGCGCCCGCGACCGTGAGCCGGGTTTTGCGCACTTGAGCCCCGTCGAACGGGCTGCCCGCACGATTTATTTAAATAAGACCTGCTATAACGGGCTTTATCGGGTGAATAACGCGGGTCAGTTCAACGCCCCGTTTGGCCGCTATGCCAACCCGAAGATTTGCGATGAGCCCAATCTGCGCGCGGTCTCGGAGTACTTGTCCACCCACGACGTGACGTTTTATAACGGCGACTACGCTGCGGTGGAGGCCAACGAGGGGGATTTCGTTTATTTCGATCCGCCCTATGATCCGGTCAACCCCACGAGCAATTTCACCGGCTACCAGTCGGGTGGTTTTGGCCGCGCGGATCAGATTCGGCTGAAGGAAACCTGCGACGATCTCAACGCCCGCGGGGTGAAGTTCCTGCTGTCGAATTCCGCGACGGACTTCATCAAGGAGTTGTACGCGGACTACCGCATCGACATTGTGGGTGCCACGCGCGCGGTGAATTCCGTGGCCTCGAAGCGCGGCAAGGTCGATGAGGTGCTCGTGCGCAATTATGCTTAACGACGCCGCCTGGGACCTCGTCTACCCCCACATCGCCGCCGACATCGCGGCCCAGGGCTTCGCGATACTGCCCGCCGCGAAGCTCAAGGAGCTATCGGGCCGCGAGCCGCGGTTGATGGCCAAGCATGACTTTTCGGCAGCGCGCCCCGAGGTGTTTCGACAGCACGGTTTGTCCATGCTGCCGATTCGCCGCGATGCCTACCTGATTGGCCGCTTTAACCTGTACCAGCCTTTCCCAGAGCAGGCCGGGCCGCTGAAGTCGATGCCGGTTCCCAGCCACATCCAGTCCATTGACTTCGAGAACCTGACCTCGGAGGCCGCCGCACTCACCGCGGCGCACTTAAGCGGCATGCTCGATGATTTTCTGGGAGGGGAGCTGGTGCCCACGGTCAGCGGACGTATGTCGACGCTGACGCTGCCCATGCGCATCGGCGGGCGCGACGTGGTGGTCGACCGCGCCCAGATGGAGATCGATGCCGGCTTCGAATCCGCCAAGCACCTCGTGCTCGTGGAGGCGAAGAACCACCTCTCCCCCGACTTCAACATCCGCCAGCTCTACTTCCCTTTCCGGCGCTTCTCGCTGGCGTTGGAGAAAGACGTGGTGCCGGTGTACTTGGTGTATTCCAACGGTATTTTCCACTTCTACCGCTACACGTTTAGGCAGCCGGAGGACTTCCGCAGCATCGAGCTGGTGAGCGCGGCTCGCTATGTTTTGGGCGAGTCTGGCGTAACTGACGCGACGGTGCGCGCGGTGCTGGGGCGTACACGGATCGAAGACACGCGCGTACCTTTCCCCCAGGCGGACTCCTTCGCGCGGGTCATCAGCTTGCTGGAGAACCCTGTGCCCAAGGCGGAGATGCCCGAGGAATTTGGTTTTACTCCACGCCAGGCGGATTATTACACCAACGCCGCCCGCTACTTGGGCCTGAGCAAGCTCAACGGCACCCGCGATGAACGCAACCTCACCCTCATCGAGGCACTGGCCTGCCGCCCGGTGTTCCGGGACATGGTGCGGCACGTCGTGGATACGGGCCGAGCGGTGGATAAAGAAGAGGCAATGGTCTTCATGCGGGCGGCGAACCTGGGCCTGGGTGATTCGACCCTGCGCCGCCGCTCCGCCACGGTCGCGGCATGGTCGCAGTGGCTCGCGGAGCTGCTGGAACAGGACTAGGCAGCCTGGATGCCGGCCCACACCAGAGCGCAGCCGGCCACCACGAAGAAGGCGCCGGAGGCTATGTCGATCCACGGGCCGGCGGCCAGGAGGCGGCGGCGAATCGCGCGGGTGGAAATAACCGTCGAGAGAAAGACGAAGAGCAGATAGCTCGACAGCGCTAGGCTCAGCACCAGTGCCACCGATACCCACACCGGCGGGTGCGGCGGCAGCAGCGGGGCGACCATAGCGGCGAGGAAGAGCACGATCTTCGGGTTGGACAGGTTGGTGGCCAAACCCGTGCGGAAGACCTTGCCCACCGAGCCCAAGCGAGCGGCCGCCTCCTCCTCATCGACAGGCGGCTGCTTGCGCAGTTCCAACCCAGAGCGAATGGAGAGCACGCCCATGAAGACTAGGAAACAGCCACCAATCACCTGAATCAGCGAGAGGACGCCCGGGAAGGCGGTAAGCAGGGCGGCCGCGCCGAACACGGTCAGCGTGCACCAGAACAGCACGCCCACCTGGATACCGGTTGCCGCCGCGATGGCGTGGCGGCGCGAGCGCGTGGCATAGCGCGTCACCAGGACGATGTCGGGGCCGGGTGCTGCCGCACCGACGAGGTTCATCAGGAGGATGGCCGCAAACGCGGACCAGCTCATGACAGGCGCTCGAGTAGGTCCTCGCGGCCGAACATGCGGGCCGAGTCGAGGGCGTTGGGCTGGCCGGCGGAGGGGTCGGCGCCGGCGTCGAGAAGCGCGTCGATCACCGCGTCCTCCTTCTTAAAAATCGCCCCGGCCAACGGCGACTGGCCGCGATCGTTGAGGAGGTTGACGTCGGCCCCCGCCGCAGCGAGCTGGCGCACCAGCTCCGCATGGCCGTGATAGGCGGCAAGCATGACAAAGGACTGCCCGTCCTGGTTCACCATGTCCACGTTGACGCCCTGCTTGATGTACTCGAGCAGCGTGGCATCGCCGGTGCGGGCAAAGTCGAAAAGCTTGGTGGCAAAGTTCTGGATGTCATCCATGGAGGGTTAGTCTAGCGCGCCAGCTCCGCCACCCGTTTAACGGCCGCCTCGATGGCGAAATCTTCATCACCGCCTTGTCCCTTGACCGCAGCATCCAGCTCCGCCATGAGGATGACGGCCTTGGTGATATTCTCCCCCGACCAGCGCCGCGCCACGGGCTGCGTGAGCTTCACCGCATAGGGCGCCATCCCGGTCTGGGAGGCCAGCGAGTACTGATCCCCGCGCGCGGAGTAGAGGCGCGCGATATTGCCCACCTTGTTAGCCAGCGCCGAGGCGATGGCCACGGGGCTCGCCCCCAACTGCAACGCCCGACGGCACGTGGAGACCGCCGCCTCCACACGGCCGGCCACGGCGGCATCCGCGATATCCCAGTTGGCTACCTCGGCCACGCCCACGTAGTACGCGTGCACCGCCTCGCGGGTTACCTTGCCGCCTGTGTCGAAGACCAGCTGCGAGATGGCGGAGGCGAGTTCGCGGAGGTCGGAGCCGACGCCGTCGAGAAGCGCCTGCACCACGTCCGGGGTGGGCCGCACCCCGTGCGAGGCGAACTCACGGGTAGCCCACTGCGCGAGCTCATTCGGGTAAAGGGAGAAGACCTCGTGCACCTCGGCCGTCTTGCGCAGCGCCGCGATGAGCTCCGGTGGCTTCTTCTTTTTCTTCAGCGTCTTCGCCGTCACCGAGTACATCAAAATAAGCGTGATGCCGGGCATGGGGTTAGTGCAGGCGTCGAGGAGGATCTTCGTGACCTCCTTGCCTGCCCGCTCCACATCACTGATGACAATGACGCGGTCCTCCCCGAACAACGACGGGCTGGTCGCCTCCAGGATTTCGCCCTCGCTCACCTCGGAGGCCTTGAGCTTGGTTACTTCGCCGTGTTGGATACTCAGGCGGGCGCGCTCGGCCAGGAATTCGTCATCGCCGAGGATGAGGTGCACGGGGGCTGAAGACATGCCTGTCATCTTAGCAACGCCGCGATGATCCACCCGCCGAGCAACAGCACCGCGAAAGGGCCGGCGGCCACGGTGGTCACGGGCATCGAGGAGGCGACAAAGTGGATCCAATCCGCCAAGGGCTCAATGAGGATCACAAGCGGCCTGCCCAGCCCCACCTGCGCCAGGGCGGCGGCGATAAGCCCCACGACGGTGATGACCGGCACGACCGGAGCCACCAGCACGTTGGCGATGACAGAGACCACCGAGACCCGCCCGGACATGAGCGCGATGAGCGGCATGGTCACGATATCCGCGGCGATGGCCACGGCGAAGGCGCGGGCGACAATACCTGTGCCCAGCACGCGCAACAGCAGCGGGGTCAGCGCCACGATGCCGGCGGTCGCCGCCACGGAGAGCGCGAAGCCGAAGCTGACGGCTAGGTCGCTGTCGGCGGCAAGCAGGAACAGCACGCCGAGGGAGAGCGCATGGAGCGGTTCCATCTTCGAGGAGTGGAGCACCGCCACCAAACCGGCCAGCCCAGCGACGGTGGCGCGCTGGACGGAGGGCTCCCACCCCACCAGCGCCACGAATAACGCCAACGCGCTTGCCGACGCCCCCACCCTCGCCCGCGGCCCCGGCACCACCAACGCGGCCGCGGTGCACACGATGGCGACGTTAGAGCCCGACACAGCACTCAAGTGCGACAGCCCGGTGTCGATGTAAAGCTGCTTGTCCTCGGGGCTTTGCAGGCTGGTATCGCCCAGCACCATGCCGGGAATAAGGCCGTTATCGCACACGGCGCGGAAGTTCTCCGCCACCGCGGCGGTCCAGCTATGGGCGTGCGCGGTGAGTTCACCGCTGAAGACGGTCTGCCCTACCCCTACCCGGTCAGACGGACCGGGGTGACCGTGCACCGTAACGAGGGAGCCGCTGAAGGCCTCCGGTTCCTCCTTGAGGAAGACCGGCAGCTGCGCCGGGTAGCCCG
This sequence comes from Corynebacterium hiratae, assembly GCF_009708045.1. Classification (NCBI taxonomy): domain Bacteria; kingdom Bacillati; phylum Actinomycetota; class Actinomycetes; order Mycobacteriales; family Corynebacteriaceae; genus Corynebacterium; species Corynebacterium hiratae. The sequence continues at coordinate 103,756 of NZ_VIOG01000002.1, forward strand.
GCACGCGCAAGCGCACCATCCACCCGGATGCCGTCTGCAGGGGATCGGCAGCAAGCCTTCCCGTCACCTCCGAACTAAAATGAAAGCCTGCGGCGCGCACCGAGCGCACATGCGCAAGGGTGGCGAAGATGGCCCCACTCGCCGCGCACAAGATGCTCTGGCCGCGCCACTGCCCGCCCAAGAACGCGAACGCCACGAGCCCACCCAGCAGCCAGGGGTAGCCGAAAAGTACTGCGAGCGTGGCCAACCATGCGACCACCGCGGCGGGCACCAGCCGCAGTTCCCTCACGGCCGAACCTTGTCCTTGAGCTTCGCGAACTTCGCCGGTCCGATGCCGGAGACGTCCATGAGTTGCTCCACGGTGGTAAAGCTCCCGACTTCCTCGCGGTGCGCGATGATCGCCGCAGCCGTGGCCGGCCCCACCCCAGGAAGCTCAGTGAGCTCCTCCGCGGTGGCGGAGTTGAGGGAGATAGTGTCTTCGGCCGTGGCACCTAGGGCAGCGGGAGGAGCGCCGACGGTGATCTGTTCGCCGTCGTTAAGCTTCTGCGCCAGGTTGAGGTTGTCGGTGGGCACGCGCGGGTGTGCCACCTCAAGGGCGTCGTTGATGCGCGCGCCGGGTGCCAAGGTCACCAGGCCCGGCTGCTCGACGTCGCCCACGACGGAGACCACGATGTCGGCCGCCACCTCGCTGCTCGGCGCGGCCACCTCATAAGGGTTCTCCGCGCTGCGGCTCAGCCCCAGCCAGGCCAGCAGCGCGACGCCGGCTAGCCCCGCTACGACAAGCGCCAGCCAGGGTGGCACGCGCACGCGCGGAAAGTCGACGTTGAGCAGTTCTTCTTCCCCGGTGGGGCGGGTGAGGTCACGGAGGCGATCAGCAATGGCATTCATGCCCGCGACGCTACGCAGCGCCCCCACCCCCGTCGAGGGCTTAAGCCGCAGCCTGTGGATAACTTGTTGAAGACATCAACAACGTCTTTAGCTCGGCTCCGCCGTCAGCTAAAGACCGCGGAGACGCCGATGGCTCCGGGGCCGACGTGGACCGCGAGGACGTCGGTAAGCGGCACCAGCATGAAGGAGGAATCCGGCAACGCCAAGCGCAGCAGGTCCTCCAGCCGGCGGGCCGAGACCTTGTCCTCGTTGTACTGCACCACGATGAACGCCGGCTTGCCCTCCGCGCGGGAGGCCACCAGATCCACGAGCTTGGTAAAGGCCTTGGTTTGGGTGCGGGTCTTGCCCACCATCTCCAGCTTGCCGCCCGCAATCGCCATGATTGGCTTGGTGGCCAGCAGCGCGGTCGACAGCATCGCCGTGGCTGCGGACATGCGCCCGGAACGGCGCAGCTCCTCCGTCGAGCTGAGATAGACCAAGGTGTGCCCGCGCTCGAGGGTGTTGATGGCGGCGGCATAGCACTCGTCGAGTGAGGCGCCTTCCTGGGCAAGCTTGGCCGCGGCCATGGCAGCGGCACCCATGACCATGCCCGCGGTACCGGAATCGATGACGCGCACGGTGTCGGGGAAAACGCCGGAGGCAGTCACCGCCGCCGACCACGTCGAGGACAGTTCCTTCGACAGGTGGATGGCTAGCACCCCGTCATCGCCGGAGCGCTCCATCTGACGGCCATACAGGGCCGCTAGCTCCAGGGCAGTCAGACCAGAGGTGGACAGCTCCGCGCCATCCTTGCCGTGGCTTTCCATGACGTGCAGGTCCACCACGCAGATGTCGAGCTCCTCGACGATATCCGCCGGCAACCCCGCGGCGGAATCGGTGACGACGCGAATCACTAGACGTCCGCCCCGGCGCCACCAACGACGGCGCCGCCCATATTCCAACCGTCAAAGTACCATTGGGCGCGGACGACGTTCTCCGGGGTGAATTCCAGCGGGGAGAGCGGACGAGCGGCATCGAACTCGGGCCGCGCGGTCAGCTGCGACCAATGGGTGTTTTTCAAACCGGAAAGAATCCCGTACTGGTGATGCTCAAGGCCCAAAAGGTGGCAGGTCAGCGCGGAAATGGCGCCGCCGTGCGCGACGACAAGCACCGCGCCTTCATCCCAGTCCGAGTGCTCCTGCATGAGCTCATCAATGACCGGGCGGGCGCGGTTGGCCACGTCAACGCGGCTTTCGCCCTGCGGCGGCGCCCAGGTGGGGTCGTGGCGCCACAGCGCACGCGCCCCGGGGTACTGCTCATCCACCTCGGCGGAGGTCATCCCCTGCCACTCCCCCAGATGGGTTTCGCGCAGGCGCTTATCGACGGATACTTCAAGCCCCAAGCGACGGGCGATGATCTCAGCGGTTTCGCGAGCACGGATGAGGTCCGAGGCGACAACCGCGGTGATGCCTTTATCCTCGAGCAGGTCAGCGGCAGCGCGCGCTTGGGAGTACCCTACGTCCGACAGCTCGGTGTCCAGGTGCCCCTGCATCCGTCCGGTGGCGTTGTAGGTAGTTTGCCCGTGGCGGATGAGGAGGAGACGGCGGGTCATAATTCGTCATCTTCCGGCTCTGGCTGGGCCAGGGGAATCTCATCGATCGAGTCCACGTCGCGCGGGTTGACTTCATCAGACCACTCGCCGGGGCGTTCCGGGGTGTCCAGACCGGGGATGTCGAGAAGCGGGCAGTCGTGGTAGAGGCGATCCAGGCCGTAAAACTCGCGCTGATCGTTGCGCTGGACGTGGACCACGATGGGGCCATAATCGAGCAAGACCCACCGGTTCTCGCGATTGCCTTCGCGGCGCTTGGGCTCAAAGCCCTGCTTGGTCAGCTCGTCCTCGACTTCCTCGACGATGGACGCCACTTGGCGCTCGGTATCGGCGGAGGCCAAGACGAAGACCTCGGTAATCGCCAGCACGTCGGAAACGTCAATAGCGGCAATGTTGGTGGCCAGCTTTTCATCCGCAGCCAAGGCGGCGGTTTCCGCCATCTGGCGTGCTTCATCAGTAATCGACATGACAATCCCTACACAAGTACTTTTCCTTCAAGAACTCTAGTCTTACACGACAAGGCGCATTTTCCTAGTCGAATTCCCCCCCGCCTCTGCGCGGATACTACAGCGGTTTTTCCGGGTGCGAGCTGTAGAGGTGATTCTTGGCGATGTATTGCACCACCCCATCCGGCACCAGGTACCACACCGGCTGGCCCTGCTCGGCGCGGGCGCGGCAATCGGTGGAGGAAATGGCCATGGCGGGAATCTCGATCAGCTCGATGTCGTCTTGGGAGCCCTCCGGCAACATGTCCTTGCGTAGCTCGTAGCCGGGGCGGGTCACGCCAACGAAGTGCGCCATCTCCAGCATCTCTTTCCAGTTCCGCCAGCTCATGATGGAAGCGACAGAATCCGCACCGGTAATGAAGTAGAGCTCGGCATCGGGGAAAAGCTCGCGCAAGTCCCGCAGCGTATCGATGGTGTAGGTGGGGCCCTCGCGGTCAATGTCTACGCGGGAGACGGTAAAGCGCGGGTTTGAAGCGGTGGCCACCATGGTCATCAGGTAGCGATGCTCGGCGGCGGTGACCTGCTTATCTGCCTTCTGCCAGGGCTGGCCGGTGGGCACAAAGACCACCGTATCGAGGCGGAAACGGTGGGCTACCTCGCTAGCAGCGACGAGGTGGCCGTTGTGGATCGGATCGAAGGTGCCACCCATGATGCCGATGCGTTGTGGACTAGTCATGGCTGGTGAGTATACCGGCCACAGCATCAATGACCTGCACGTCCTGCTCGGTAGGCTCCCCCAGGAAGTAGGAGGCATGGCGCTTGGCCTTCGTGGCTAACGCTCGGTTGGCGGCTTCCGGGGAGAAGTCGCAGACGAAGTCACCGTCCAAGCAATAATCGACGGAGCGGTGCTCCGGTAGCCCGGCGCGGTTCTGAACCCACGGCACCTGGTGGAGCGGATTGCCGAACGTCAGCACTGCATGCAGGCGCCCGGTATCAGCGAGGTAGCTTTGGGCGCTTGTCGCGACGAGCGCGCCCTGCGAGTAGCCGGCGGCCACCCAGCGCGGGTGGCAGCCGGTGGTGGATTCATAGTCTTCGACCACCTTCGGGGCGTTGCGGACACCGGTGCGCAGACTATCGGCGGCTCCCAGTGTCACCGAGTATGCCAACTCCCCGATGGGGTGCTCCTGGAGGATCTCCACGGTTCGCTGCACGAGTTCACGCGGGCCGAGGTCCTCACCCTCCTGCGCCAAGGGTGGCAGGTTCATGGCGGCGGGATAGGATTCCGGGTCGAGCGCTAGCACATAGACGCCATCCATAGCGCCCGGGTGGCGCTGCTCAACCTGGTGGAACAGCGCAGCAAAGTTACGTCCCTCAAAGCCCGTGGACTCTGGCGCATGCACGGAGTAGCGCTGCGGGCCCACGTATTCGCCTTGCTCCTCGTTCTGGTCCGAGCCGCGCGCGACAAGCACCGCGGTGTCGGGGCAGGTGTCGATACCGCCCGCCGAGGCCGCAGGAACGTTCAGGAGAAACGCTGCTGCGCCAAGCGCGGCACACATGCTAAGAGAAAGAGGCTTCACCCTTTCCTGTTTAGCGGAAACGAACGCTGTCTACCATGCGGCCGATGGAATCGTAGACCTGGTTATCCCACTCGTGGTAGGTGAAGAAGTACTGGCCGTGGGAGCCGCCAGTGGGCTTAGCGGCGTAGAGGGTATGGGCGGAGAGATCGCACACGGCATCGAGGGGCAGGCAGTAGTCCACGCGGCTGACGTTGGCGCGCATCTGCGGGAAGTGGCCCATCGGGCCGCCTGCGCCCTGGGTCGCACCGACAACGGCCGGATCCCCGGCGCGGGTCAGCGGGTTGCCAAAGGTCACGACACCGGCGAGCTGGCCGCGGTGGGCTAGCTCCAGCTCGTGGTTGGACAGGACCATAGCACCTTGGGAGTAGCCGGACAGGATGTACTGCGGGTGGCAGCCGGTAGCGGCCTCGTAGTTGTTGATGGCGCTGGTCACGCCGCGCTTGCCGGTCTGTACGGAGTACATGAACTGGTTGATGGCGGAGACCGCGGTGTTGATGACCGGGTTGGCGTACTGTGCGGCTAGGCGCACCAAGTCGGCCGCGGTGGTGGGAAGCGACTCGTTCGGCACGGAATACTCCGGGTACGTCGCCGGATAGTATTGCGGCTCCAGCCCCAGCACGTAGACATCCTTCATCAGCGAGTTGCCACCGTGTGTTGCCTGATAGCGCGCTTCAGCGCCGTGCAACATAGCGCGAATGGATTCGCCTTCCCACCCATTGGAGGCTCGGCCACCCTGGTTGGAGTACTGCGTGGGATAGATCTGGCCGTTCTGGCCGGAGCCGCGCGCGGCGACGACGACCACGGCGGGGCACTGTTCGTCGGCATGCGCGGCGGGTGCAGATACGGTGTTCGGGACGATGAGGGCGGCCGCGGCCACGACGGCGGCGGCGACGGAGGAAGCAATGCGGGACAGCATGAGCGGAAGGCACCAATCAGTTCTTTGTTATTACCGCGCTTTAGAGTACCCAGTCCTGTCCCGCCGCGCAGCACGAACCCCACACAAGGCGAACAATCTACTCGAAAAGTTTTCGAGTAGGATGTTTTGCGCAGGTCAGGCTCGAAAAATTCCTTTCGAGTAGCTTTCGAGTAGCTTTCGAGCTCTACTCAGCTCACCCAAAAGGCCCCTCAACAAACCACACTGCCCGCGGATCGCGCGGACCATTACCCCTCCATTTCACAAGCCCCTTGTCACGCATGGCTTGCAATGCACGACGCACAGATGGAATTGACACGCCAAGAGCTTCGGCCACTTCTCCCGTAGACATTGGACGTGCGCTCGTTTCCAACGCTGCCAACGCCCCTTCAGCATGGCGGGGCAAATCCTGCAGCACTTGCTCGTTCAATCGTTGAATCGCCTTCAATGTCAGAACAACGCTGCCACTGGTTTGCACGTAAGAGGGATCAGCAAAACCGACGCGGCGCATACCAGCGAACATACGGCGGATGCCCTCGCCCAGTTCTTGGCCTATGCGTAGCTCAGCAGTAACGCGTGCAATGAGAGGGTTACGCGCGAAACGAGCTATCGATTCAGGCTTAGCGGGATCAACAAGACCTGGAAAGCGCCCAGGGCTAGAAATCTCGATCCGACTGGGATACACCTCAAATCGAATATGATCACCCGACATACTGTATGAACGGTGCACAACAGCGTTAACTAGGCCTTCCAGCCACACATCATGCGGAATGAGATTTTCATCCTCAAATAACCCCGTCCCAGACAACCTACGAACTGTCGGCAGCATCCCACCGATTACCTCTTGTGCTGCACGAATCTGCTCCGGCACAGGACCATCGAAGCGACGGTCTTCCACCAGCTGCTGTTGCTGGCCCGGTAGGCGCTCATCTTCTGCGAAGCGAAGTACTCGGATGTGAGCATTCGGGAAAATTTCTTGCGGATTCTTTCCAAATAGCAAGAGCGCAGCGGACCGCGGACGCCCCTGACGGTCAATCAGATTCCGAGCCCGGAGTGAATCCACACCGGAAGACGAACCGATAATGTCAGCGTAATTTTCGACTAAAGACATATCGAGGTCTTCTGGGCTAGCATGCGTCGGCACAGTGGCATCGTACTGCTGCTCGCCCTTGGTATATCGAAGCTCAAGGATGTCATCGGCCTTGAGATGCCTAGACTCATCCCCTACCCGCAGATAGCATTCTCCGGACCGCAAATAGTGAACACGTTCGCTGGGCAATACATGAAAGAGGAACACCTCAACGCCCTCGTTAACCTCGAGTATTTCGATACGGACCTTAACGGTCGGATCCGTATGATCCAACGCGGTCTGCCGCAAATCGTTACCCTGCCCCGCGGTGGGGAGACCATCAAATTCACGATCCGTAATCCCCACGGCAACAACGCCACCCTCAGCATTAGCCATTCCGACGATTGTCTTGGCCAAATCCTTGGGCTTGATTCGGAACGATTTACGATCGAACCACTGATCTTCGGGCACATTCAAGAGCAGCTGCGGCTCTGCGTGAAAGTTTCGAGTTACGCTCACAGAGCAACATCCTACTCGAAAACTTTTCGAGTAGGATGTTTTGCGCAGGTCAGACTCGAAAAATTCTTTTCGAGTAGCTTTCGAGTAGCTTTTTCGAGCTGGTTCTAGGGGCGGGTCTGGCCGGTGCCCTGCAGCACCCATTTGGTAGACGTCAGCTCCGGCAGTGCCATCGGGCCGCGCGCGTGCAGCTTCTGGGTGGAGATGCCGATTTCCGCTCCCATGCCGTAGACCTCGCCATCAGTAAAAGCAGTGGAGGCGTTAAGCATGACCGCTGCGGCATCCACCTCGTTGGCGAAGGTCAGCAGCACGTCAGCGTCCTGGGCCGCAATGGCTTCGGTATGGCCGGTGGTGTACTCAGCGATGTGCGCGATGGCGCCGTTGACACCATCGACCACCTTGGCGCAGATATCCATGGACAGGAATTCCTCGCGCCATTCCTCGTCGGTAGCCTCCACGGCGTCCTTAACTCCGAAGGCTTCGAGCTCCTTGACATCACCGTGGATGGTGACCCCTGCTTCTTGGAGGGAGGTGATGATGCGGAGTTTGGCAGCGGCGTCCAGCGCGGCGTCGATCAGCACGCCCTCCGTGGCATTGCACACCGAGGTGCGGCGGGTCTTGCCGTTGATCACCATGTCGATGGCCTTGTCCAGGTCCGCGGAGGCATCGACGTAGAAGTGGCAATTGCCGGTACCCGTCTCGATGGCGGGGACGGTGGCGTTTTCCACCACAGCGTTGATAAGGCGCGCGCCGCCGCGCGGGATGACCAGGTCCACCAGGCCGCGGGCGGTGATGAGGTCCTGCACGGAATCGTGGGTCTCACAGGGCAGAAGCTGCACGCCTTCGCGTGGCAGATCGAATTCCACGAGGGTGTCTTGGAGGAGCTCCACGAGCTTAGCGTTGGAGTTCTTCGCGGACTTGGAGCCGCGCAGCAGCGGCACGTTGCCGGACTTCAGGGCCAAGCCGAAAGCATCGACGGTGACGTTCGGGCGGGCCTCATAGACCATGCCCATCACGCCGAGCGGCACGCGAACCTGCTTCATCTGGATGCCGTTATCCATGGTGCGGCCCTGCAGGATCTCCCCTACCGGGTCCTGGAGGGAGGCCACCTGGCGCAGGCCGCCGGCAATGCCCTCGATGCGGTCGGCGTCCAGCGACAGGCGGTCGATGAGTGACTCGGACATGCCGTTGGCGCGGCCGGCCTCGATATCGAGCTGGTTGGCAGCGAGGATATCCTCGGTGTGCGCGATGAGGTTCTCGGCAGCGCGGTTGAGGATTTCATTCTTGCGCGGGGTGGGCAGCTGCGCGAACTGTGGCGCCACCGCCTTGGCGGCGCGGGCTTTGGACAGAACTTCTTCACGTTCGGTGTTGCTCATGCCATACCAGCGTACGGAAGGTCTGCCCGCTTGTCAGGGATTTTGTGCAGCTATGGCTTTAAGCAACGCCAGTCTTAGGCCCCGAGCTCGCGGCGGCGCTCAGCGGCGGCACGCAGGCGCTCAGCGCGCTTTTTCTTTTCCCCTTCGGAAAGCTCATCGAAGAGCTCTTCATCCGACTCGCTGAACTTCAACACCCCGCGCGCAGCCCAGGAAGCGAAGAACGCGATGACTGGCGAGATCCAGAAATAGCTCCAGTCAAAGACGAAGAGGCCCAGGAAGAGCGCGATCATCGCCACCGACCAGATGACGGAATCCACTATCTGCACCTTGCGTCCGCGGGAGAGCATATCCTCCAGCTCCGCCTCGTGGCGGGTAGCGGGTGCTGTAGCACGTGGGGTGGAAAGCTCCGGCAGGTCCGCAAAGAGCTTTTCGACGTCTCCGCGCGTGCGCGCCGCGGCAGCCTCGCCGGTGCGCTGCTCGAATTCATCGGGGCCCAACGCTCCGTTGACGAAGTGCTGGCTCAACTGCTCTAGAGCCTCAGAACGCTCCGCATCACCAACGCGGATATCGGGGTTCTCCATTAATAACCTGCCTTCGGGTCAACCAGAGTGGGCAGCTCCTCCCCCGCCGCGAAAGCCTTGGCCACCTTAACGGTGTGCGCGCCAATCTTCTCGCGCACGGAGCGCTGCGTATTGGCAATGTGCGGGGTGATAACCACGCGCTGATCCCGCCACAGCGGGTGATCCTCCGGCAGCGGCTCTGGGTCGGTGACGTCGAGCGCGGCACCCGCGATCTCGCCCGACTCGAGTGCTGCGAGGAGGTCCTCGGTGTTGATGAGTGGGCCGCGGCCCACGTTAACCACCACTGCATGCTCCGGCATCTGTTGGAAAGCCTCCGCATCCACCATGTGGCGGGTCTCCGGGGTCAGCGGAGCGATAAGGACGAAGTAATCAGCCTTCGGCCAAACCTTGTCCACCTGGGAAATCGGGTAAGTTTCCTCAGCGCCCTCAACCGGGTTGCCGGAGCGGTTGACCGCAATGATGCGCGGCCCGAAACCAGACAGCATGCTAATCAGACGCTTGCCAATGCCACCGGCACCAATAATGGCCACCGTCTTATCGTCGTAGAGGTAGGAGGTGTGGGCCTCCATGTCCGCATAGGAATCGAACGTGCCGTTGACGCGACGGTGCGCGTGCAGCTGCGCCAGAAGCAGCGCGATGGTGGATTCCGCCACCGTGTTGTCATAGACCCCGGCGGCGTTTGACCACGGCACGCTGCTCCCCTTCATTGCGTCGAGCACGTGGTCCACGCCCGCCGAAGGAATCTGCACGAAACCAATGTTCTCCGGCAGCGGGTCCGGGAAGTCGGTGCCGTCGCCGGTGTAGATGAGGAAGGAGGCCTCATCTAGCCGGGCGCGCTCAAAGCCCGCGGCGTCAAGCACCTCGATGGTTTCCTCCCACGGGTGTGGTTCGATGGCGTACTTCATGCACATCCTCCTTAGCTAGTATCCGGCGTCCGGGTCGACGCGCGTGGGCATATCCTCGCCGCGCTCCCACGCGGCGGCGTTGGCATTGAAGATAGCACCCAGGTGGTACTGGGCCACGTGATCCGAGGCCGCCATGTGCGGGGTCAGCGTAGCGTTGGGAAGCTCATAGAGCGGGTGGCCATCCGGAAGCGGCTCCGGATCCATGACCTCGAGGCCCGCTCCCGCGATCTCGCCCGTGCGCAGTGCATCCACGAGATCATCAGTGACTACGGTGCTGCCGCGGCCGACGTTGATAAACACCGCCGAGCGCTTCATGGCGCGGAACACCGCAGCATCAAAGAGAGCTTCCGTCGCTTCTGTCGCCGGCAGAATGCTCACCACGAAATCCGCCTCGCCCCATGCTTCGTCGACGCGCTCGATAGGGAGTGTTACGTCCGCGCCGTCCACTGGGCGGCCCGAGCGGTTTACCGCGGTGATATGCACGCCGAAGGGCTCGAGGTAAGCCATGAGCTGCGTGCCGATTCCTCCTGCGCCCACGATGAGCACGCGCGTAGGCCCCTGTTGGTCATAGAGCCAGGCTTGGGATTCATCGAGCTCACGCGCCACCGACCACGACTTCGCCAGGGCGAAAGCCTTGTGGTGGTGCGCCTGGGAGAGCATCAACCCCAGCGCGGATTCCGCCACGGGCGTGGCAAAAGCGCCGGCGGAGTTGCACCACGGCAGGCCATCCCGCCGGATGAGCCCGGCCTCGATGTGGCGGTTTACTCCGGTGAAGCAGTACTGCACCCACTGGATGTTGTCCGGAATCTCCGGGGTCTGCGCTGGATCCGAGGCGGTGTTCACAAAGACCTCGGCTTCCGCCAAGCTCTCGACGCGCTCGTGCCCGGCTGCGTCGATATCTGCCACGGTCGCTGCCCACACATCGGGGCCCATGAAATAGCGCATTAAATTCGGGACGCGAAATTGGACAGGTAATCGGCGTGGACAACGGGGCGGCGCATGTCCTCCGGCAGCTCCTCGGTGTGCTTGCCCAGCAGGTTGCGCAGCGTGGCGGAGTCATAGCCCACCTCACCGCGGCCGATAACCTGGCCCTTGGGGCCCATAATGTCCACGATCTCACCGGCGCTGAACTCGCCCTTAATATCCGTGATGCCCACGGCCAGCAGAGAGTTTCCGCCGCGGACCACGGCCTCCATGGCACCCTCGTCGAGGCGCAGGGAGCCGCCGGTATCCGCGCAGTAGAGCGCCCAGAACTTCCATGCGGACAGGCGGCGCTCCTCACGGGTGTGGAAGACGGTGCCTACGGAGGCGTCGTCAAGCGCCTGTCCGATGTTATCCGCCGAGGTCAGCAGCACGGGAATGCCGCCGCGGGTGGCCAGGCGCGCAGCGGAGACCTTCGTGGCCATGCCGCCGGTGCCGACCTTGCCGCCGTCACCAGCAACGACCGCCTTGAGGTCCTTGCCGGTGCGCACCTCCTCGACGAACTTGGCATCGGGCTCCGCCGGGTTCTTGTCATAAAGACCGTCCACGTCGGAGAAAAGGAAGAGGGCATCCGCACCGACCAAGTTGGCCACGAGCGCGGAAAGGCGGTCGTTATCACCGAAGTGCATCTCGGAGGTCGCGACGGTGTCATTCTCGTTGACGATCGGCACCGTGCGTATCTGGCGCAGGCGGTCAATGGTGCGCTGGGCGTTGCGGGCGCGATCGCGCTTGCCGACGTCCGACGCGGTCAGCAGCACCTGCCCAATGGTCCGGTTGTAGCGAGCAAAGGATACGCCCCACTCGTAGGCGAGGTGGACCTGGCCCACCGCGGCAGCTGCCTGCTTGGTGGCCAAATCGGTGGGGCGCGTGGTCAGGCCCAGCGGGCCCATGCCCGCAGCCACCGCACCGGAGGAGACGATGATGATGTCCGAGACATTCATGCGGGCGCACACGGCGTCAACGATCTTGTCGATCTTCTCAGTCGAGGTCACGAAATCATCGCGCGTCAACGAGGAGGAGCCGATCTTGATGACGATGCGCTTGGCCTGTGCGATCTGGTCGCGCAAAGGCGAGGAAAAGCCGCTGGATTTTTCCGACAGCGTGGCGGTCTCCGGGTAGTCCATTTCCGGGGTTGGCCCCTCGAAGGGTTCGAGGGGAAGAGGATAGTCGATCTGGTTGTCGTGTTCGGATGACATACCGGCTCATTATACCGGGCTAGCCCTGCCAGCGATCGCGGTTCGCGGACTCGCGCGTGACCTCCCCATCGGTGCCAAAGTCAAACTCATCGACGAGACCGCGGCGTGCCTGGGAAGCGCGCTTACGCTCGGCAGCCGAGACTCGCTCGGTGCTCATGAGGCGGCCATCCTGTCCGCGGCCAGCGTCGGTCGCGCGGCCACCAGCCATGGGCTCGTACTCGAAGGTGATATCTCCGATGGTCACGGGGCAGCCTTCCTGCGCGCCTTGGCGGTGCAGTTCCTCTTCGACACCGGCCTTGGCAAGGCGGTCCGCAAGGTAGCCCACGGCCTCGTCGTTTTCGAAGTCCGTCTGGCGGATCCAGCGGTCGATCTTCTCGCCTTCGACGATGAAGCCGCCCTCCACCTCGGGGTCTGGGGTGACGGTGAAGTCGGCGAACCTTCCCTTCTTTTTCTTGCCCACGGACTTCGGCTGAATAATGGTGTGGTTCTTGTCCGCGGCGACCTTGGGCTGAGCCTTGCGGTGCTCGTTGACCATCTCCATGAGCTTGTACTTCAGCGGGTCGAGGCCCTTGCGCGCGACTGCGGAAATGATGAAGACGGGCCAGCCGTACTTCTCTTCGAGGTCACCCTTGACAAATTCTGCTAGCTCTTCGGCCTCGGGAATGTCCGCCTTGTTGAGGATGATGACGCGCGGGCGCTCGCGCAGATCCCCCAGGCCGGTGTCCTGCTCCAGCAGCTCTTGGTACTTGGCCAGCTCGGTCTCGAGGGCCTCGATATCAGAGAGCGGATCGCGGCCCGGCTCGATGGAGGCGGTATCCACCACGTGGGCCAGGACCGCGGTGCGCTCGATGTGGCGCAGGAAGTCAAGGCCCAAGCCCTTGCCCTCAGCGGCCCCAGGGATCAGGCCCGGAACATCCGCCATGGTGAAGGACTCATGGCCCATGTCCACCACGCCCAGGTTGGGCTGGAGGGTGGTGAAAGGATAATCACCAATCTTCGGCTTGGCCGCCGAGAGAACAGAAATAAGGGAGGACTTGCCCGCGGAGGGGAATCCGACGAGGCCGACATCCGCCATGGACTTCAGCTCCAGGATGAGATCGCGCGCCTCACCAGGTTCTCCCTGCAGCGCAAAGCCCGGAGCCTTACGGGCAGCCGAGGCAAGTGCTGCGTTACCAAGTCCGCCGAAACCGCCCTCCGCAGCCACGAAGCGGGTTCCCGGGACCGTGAGGTCCGCGAGCATCTCCCCATCCTCGGTATACACCACGGTGCCCGCCGGTACCTCCAGAATGAGGTCCTTGCCGCGCGCGCCGTTGCGCCAGTCGCCAGCACCGTTGCCGCCGCGCTCGGATTTGATGTGCGGGCGGTAGTGAAAGTCCATCAGCGTGTGTATTTGGGTTGAGACCTCCAGCAGGATGTCTCCGCCGTGGCCGCCATTGCCGCCATCGGGCCCGCCGAGCGGCTTGAACTTTTCGCGGTGAACGGAGGCGCAGCCGTGTCCGCCATCGCCTGCCTGCAGGTGCAAAACCACTCGGTCAATGAATCGTGCCATGCCCGCTAGTCTAACGGTTCCTGGCATACCGTCCTAGTTGGGCACTACCGGGGATCTGAAGCAACGCCCCTTTAGTTTTCTCCACGCTCCCCCACCACGCCGGCCGCGTGAAAACGACAAAATCCCGAGCAAACGCTCGGGATTAAGCCATGAAGCTCTTAGGCAGTTGCTTCTGCAGCAGCCTCTTCAGCCGGAACAATGTTGACCAGACGACGTCCACGCTTGACGCCGAACTCAACAGAGCCTGCAGCGAGAGCGAACAGGGTATCGTCGCCGCCGCGACCAACGTTCTCACCCGGGTGGAACTTGGTGCCGCGCTGACGCACGATGATCTCGCCGGCCTTAACCTGCTGACCACCGAAGCGCTTGACGCCGAGACGCTTGGACTCGGAATCGCGACCGTTGCTGGAGCTGGAAGCACCCTTCTTGTGTGCCATGTGGTTTCCCCTCCTTCAGGGATGAATTAGTGCCGGTTAAGGCTTACTTGATACCGGTAATCTTCAGCGTGGTCACCGGCTGACGGTGACCGAGGCGACGCTTGTAACCAGTCTTGTTCTTGTACTTGAGGATGTCGATCTTCGGGCCCTTGCCCTGCTCGACAATTTCAGCGGAGACGGAGACCTTCTCGAGGTCTGCGGCCTTCGACTTGACGGTTGCGCCATCGACGAGCAGAACCGGGGTGAGAGCAACGGAGGAACCCGGCTCACCCTCGATCTTCTCGACCTTGACGAGGTCACCTTCAGCAACCTTGTACTGCTTTCCGCCGGTCTTGACGATCGCGTACATAGAGGGCTACCCCTTATCTAAACTCGGCTCGCTAGCAGCTGGGTGGTGCCGCTAACGAATGGACATTGGACATTGGCGTTTAGAACCACATCCGCGAGAGACGTGCGGAAACCGCAGCGCGTCCCATCGAGCGCATTCATGGTCTAAACAGCGACTGTCAAAGACTACCCCGTGAGGGGGCGAAAAGGCAAAACGCCTTTTCTAGCGCGACCTGCGCCGTGCTACTCGACGCCTCCCGCGCCCGCCCCTGCGCCTTGTCGACGCCGTAGTCTCCTCGCGCTCCTTCGCCTCAGTGCTGTGCTCCGCGCCCCTACCGCGTTCCTTCGGTGCCGGCGCGGATTGGCTCTGCGCCATCTTGCGCACCACTCGGCGGCGACCGCGGCTGCGGGTCGCGCGCACGTTCATGTTCTCGCCCGACTCCGCGGCCTTGCGCTCTGCCTTGGCCTCCTTTTTAGAGGTGGCCAGCGGAGCGTCCTTGGCTGGGGTCTCGTCCTGTGCAAAGTCTTCGCGCTTCGGGCGAATATCCGAACGGGAATTTCCGCGTGTGCGGCGCTTGCGGCGCGGCGAGTTCTCGAAAGCCTCGACGGCTTCCTCGTAGGTTGGCTCCGAGCGCTGTGCGGAGGACTTCTTCTCCGCTTCAGCGTTCTTAGCGTTCCTATCCTGCTTGCCTTGCTGCGCGCGCAAGCCCTCACTCGTCTCCTCGCGCTGTGGCTCCCGGAAGGTACGCGTTGCCCGGCGCGGCTTGCGCGAGCGCTTCTGCTTGGATTTCGGCTTCGATCGCTTCGCTTCCAGGCTTTCCGCTACCGCGTAGCCAATGGACGCGCTATCCGGCGTCTCCGCGTCATCGTCGTCCACGACGACCACGCTGGCCACGAGTTCCTCCAGCGAAGATTCTTCGTCGCGCGCTGCTTCTTCATTGTCAGCACGGGCAGCCTCATGCTCGGAAGCGGCATCGTCGTCCTCGCGATGCATACGGACGGCGGCCGGGTGCTTCTTCGGATCGCGCTGCGGTGCACGGCGTTCCTTACGGCCGCGGCGCTGCGGCTTCGAGTTATCCTCTTCCGTCTCCTCATCAACCGGGTACTCGTGAATGATGATTCCTCGGCCATGGCAGGCCTCGCACTCGGTGGAGAAAGTCTCGATGAGGCCGGTGCCCACGCGCTTGCGCGTCATCTGCACCAAGCCCAGTGAGGTGACCTCAGAAACCTGGTGACGAGTCCGGTCGCGCCCCAACGCTTCCTTGAGGCGGCGCAGCACCAGATCCTGGTTTTCCGGCAAGACCATATCGATGAAGTCCACGACGATCATGCCGCCGATATCGCGCAGGCGCATCTGGCGCACGATCTCCTCGGCCGCCTCGAGGTTATTTCGCGTCACCGTCTCTTCCAGGTTGCCGCCGGAGCCGGTGAACTTGCCCGTGTTGACGTCAATGACCGTCATGGCCTCAGTGCGGTCGATGACGAGGGTGCCGCCAGACGGCAGCCACACCTTGCGGCCCAGGGCCTTCTGCAGCTGCTCATCAATGCGGTAGGCGCTGAAGGCATCCTCGCCATCGTGCTCGCGGGCGTCGTATCGCACCACGCGGTCGGCCAAGTCATGCGCCATGGAATCAACGTAGGCGCTGACCGTGTTGTAGGAACGCTTGCCGTCCACCACCAAGGTGCTGAAGTCCTCGTTGAAAAGGTCACGCACCACCTTGATGAGCAGGTCCGGCTCTTCGTACAGGGTGACCGGCTTGGCGCCCTTCGTTGCCTTTTCGTGCGCGGCGCGGGCGCTAATGTCCTCCCACAATGAGTGGAGGCGGTTGACGTCGGACGCGATGTCCTCCTCCGACACGTTTTCCGCTGCGGTGCGGATGATGGCGCCGCCATCCCCCGGGATGACGCGCTCCAGAATCCCCTTGAGGCGCTTGCGCTCCGGCGCCGGCAGCTTGCGGGAAATGCCCGCGCTGCGCCCGCCCGGCACATACACCAGGAAACGACCGGCCAGGGAAATCTGAGTGGTCAAACGTGCGCCCTTGTGCCCGATGGGATCCTTGGCCACCTGGACCAGGACTTGGTCACCGGACTTCAGCGCGTTTTCCACCTTGCGGCTGCGCCCACCAATGCCCAGGGCGCGCCAGTCGATGTCTCCCGCGTACAGCACGCCGTTTCGGCCCTGTCCGATATCGACGAAGGCGGCCTCCATCGAAGGCAAGACATTTTGCACGCGGCCCAAGTAGATATTGCCAATCTGGGAAGGGTGCGTCTCGGTCGTGACAAAGTGCTCGACCAGGAGATCATCCTCCAGCACACCAACCTGGGTGATGATGCCAGCGCCGTCGGTACGCTGCTTATCGCGCACCACCATGGTGCGCTCTACAGATTCGCGGCGCGCCAAAAACTCCGCTTGGGAGACGATGTGCTGGCGCTCGCGGCCCTTCTCCCGCAGCTCCGCACGGCGGCGACGCTGCGCCTCGATGCGGGTTGAGCCCTTAATCGCCTTCGGCTCGTCGATGTGCTCGACTTCCTCGCGGACTACCCCGCGGCCTTCTGCTCCGCGGCCACGAGAGGTACCGCGGCTGCCGCGACGGCGACCGCGCGGCTGGCTTGCCGGTGCCGAATCTTCCTCGATTTCTTCCTCGCGTTTTTCTGACTTCTGACGCTTGGCCAGCGGAGTGATCTTCGGCGCCATGAAGACCGGCGCGAAGTCGTACACGTCCGGGTCTTCCTCAGCCATCGGGGTGATCAGCGGAGTGAGCTCGTCGTCCTCGTCGCTATCACCGGCCTCGGCGAGCGCCTCGTGCAGCATTTCGGCATCGACCTTGTCGACGATCTGCGAAATCTCGTTATCAACGTTCTTGCGCACGCGCTCGCGCAGCTTTTCTTCTTCCTCGCTCAGCTGCTCCGGCTGCCCGGCCTGTTCAGTATCCTGTGTCGAGTCCTGTGCCTGTGCAGCTTCCTGCGGCTCCCCCGCGCCATCCTGTTGCGCAGCAGACTCTTCCGGTGCGGGTTCCTCTGCCTGCTCCTTCGGCTCAGCCTTCTTGCCTGCCTTGCTCACGCGCTTCGCCGCGCGCTTGGTGCGCTTCTTCTTCACCGTCTTCTCCGGCTTTTCCTCAGCCGGGGCTTCAGTAGTTTCTTCGACAGGTTCTTCGGGGGTCTGCGCAGCATCGGCCGTGACTGCAGCCTGCTCGGCGTCCTCGGCGGCGGCCTGATTGGTGTCCTCAGTGGCTGGCACGAGGGCATCGATAAGCTGACCCACCTCCTCCGGCGTAAGTGTGGATTGTGCGGACTTCTTGATGCCCATCTCCGCGAACTGGGCCACCAATTCCTTGGAGGCCACGCCCACCTGCTTAGCCAAGGCATAAAGGCGAGTCTTAGGCGCGAGCGCCTCGCGGTCAATCCCCGCTACAGCCGCGGCCAACGTCGATTCAGTGCGTGCTTCTTCTGTTTCTGTTTTCTTCTTGGATGCCATCAGTGGCTAATCTCCTGACGTTGTGCTCACCCCGGGCGCAGGTTGCCGCCACACGGCGGTGAGACTTTGAAAAAATTCTCTTCATCTTTATTTAGTTGTCAGTGCCTTCCATTCTGGCACAGAGCTCGACCGAGGCTCACATGTTAGTATCGCCGCTATGTCCGACAGCGCGCCCACAAACACACCGGCAGAGCGGAAAATACCTGTCCACGCGCCACGCACAGTGGCGCAGGCGCGCGCTCGTAACGAGATTGCACTGCGGGATATTGTGACCGTGGCCGTGCCCGCGGGCATCGCCTCCGGCCTTCGCGCCGTTGACCTCCCTTACCCCTACGCGGTCCCGGTCTACGCGGTACTCATCATGGTGATGCTCTACGGAGTCTTCCGCATCATTCGCAGCGAGCCGAGGTTGGTGCAGGCCTCCCAAGAAGAGTACCGGGCGGGCGATTACCCTCTTCTCGCCTATTTTCTACCGGTGCTTGCTATCTTCTCCCCTCTCATCACTGAGGGAATTAAATCCACCGGGATTATCGGCGATGTCTCACCCAACCCTATCCTTATCGCCGCTGGACTTACTGCTTTCTCCATCCCTGCGTTCATCTTCGGTGGCCGCGCTTTCGGTACCACCTCCTACCGAGTGGGCAAGCGACGCATCAAGGCCATCACCGAACAAGGAAGCCTCGAAGGCGTCACTCAAGCGAGCATCGCCGCAGTAGAAACTCACCCGGAAGTCCTCAGCGGGCTAGTCGCCGCCGGTGCAGTCACTGGCAATACCACCTCCATCTCTGAGCTGGGGCGGCTGATCGGCTACGAGGAGGGGCTCGAAGAAGAACTCCGTGAACTCGAAGCGGCCGGCGTGGTGAAACTGCCTGGTCTCATCAAGTGGAGTGGTGAGCGGACCTTTAACATCACTCTGACCGAAGCTGGCGTGCGCAGCATGGACGCTGCACGCACGCGCTAGCGCGGAAGAGTGGCATCTCCCGGGAAGAGTTTCGGGCCAATCCAAAGTATGAAATAGACCAGACCAACGAGGACTGGAATCTCAACAAGAGGACCAATCGTTCCGGCAAGGGCTTGAGCAGACATCGCTCCGAAGGTGCCGATGGATACTGCAATAGCAAGCTCAAAGTTGTTTCCTGCTGCAGTGAACGCCACGCTGGCAGACTGCGCGTAATTCATGCCAACGGCCTTTGCTACGCCCAGCGACAGCACAAACATGCCCACGAAGTAGATAACCAGCGGCACGGCCACGCGCACTACCGTTGCTGGCTGCTCCACAATGTGCTCGCCCTGCAGGGAAAAGAGCAACACAATTGTGTACAGCAGACCAATCATGGCCAGGGGCGATACGGCTGGGAGGAAGCGGTTCTCAAACCATTCCCGTCCTTTTACCTTTTCGCCCCACACGCGAGACAGCGCACCCAACAGGAACGGTATGCCCAAGAAGACGAGTACGGCCTTGACGATGGCCCAGAAGGAAAAGTCAGCGCTCGTCGTGTCCAGGCCCAGCCATCCGGGGAGGACGCGCAGGTAGAACCAACCCAGAACACCAAACATAGCGACCTGGAAGATGGAGTTCAGGGCGACAAGCACAGCCGTTGCCTCGCGGTCAGCGCATGAGAGGTCCGACCACACAAGCACCATGGCGATACAGCGAGCAAGGCCCACGATGATGAGGCCGGTGCGCAGCTCCGGCTGGTCCGCCAAGAACAGCCACGCCAGGGTAAACATAAACGCCGGCCCCACCAGCCAGTTGAGGACGAGCGATACCGCCATGAGGCGGCCATCCGTGGCAATTTCCTTGGTCTTCTCGTAGCGAACCTTGGCCAAGGGTGGGTACATCATGACGAGGAGACCAATGGCGATCGGGATGGAAATCCCGCCGATTTCAACGGCGCCCAAGGCTTGGCCAATCCCGGGAATGAAGTGGCCAATGAGCAGTCCGGCAGCCATCGCCAGAATGATCCACATGGGTAAAAATCGGTCAAGAAAAGACAACTTCGGGCGCTGCGACACAGCCATGTCCCCCCTCCTTCGACGTTAAACAATGGACAATACAAACATGCAATATACAGCACGTATTGATACGCGTCAATATAACGTAGGGTGCAAGGATAACCCCTATACTGATCGCATGGCTTCCTCTTCCACGCCCGAAACCAGCGCGCCCAGCACTGAGTGTTGCTCCTTAAGCACAGGCCCGCTCAGCGACGCCGAGGCGAGGCATTTTTCGCAGCAATTCAAAGTGCTGGCAGACCCTGCCCGCCTGCGTCTTTTGTCCATCCTGTGTGATGAAGGCTGTGGGCCCATGAGCGTCACGGAACTCACCGAGCTCACTGCGCTGAGTCAGCCCACGGTCTCGCACCACCTAGCGCGCCTGCGGGAAGCCGGCTTGCTATCCAGACAGCAATGCGGCCGCACCGTCACCCATCAGGTGCACAAAGACGCTTTTGCGGCCTTGCGCACGCTGCTGTCGTTCGACTAACCGGTACCTGATCGGATCTGCGCTCGAGCACACAGGACGGGTTCGGGTTAAGGGTCAGAAATGACAAAAGCCCGAGCGCTATGCTCGGGCTTCGTTACGCGCTCAGCGCGGTAATCATAGTTAGAGGTTCGGGAACCAGATGGAGATCTCGCGCTCAGCGGACTCCGGGGAGTCGGAACCGTGGACGACGTTCTCGCCAACGGTCAGAGCGAAGTCACCGCGAATGGTACCCGGGGTAGCCTTCTCCACCGGGTGGGTGCCACCGGCCAGCTGACGCCATGCGGCGATGGCGGACTCGCCCTCGACGATGCCAGCAACCAGCGGTGCGGAGGTGATGAAGTCAACGAGCTCGCCGAAGAAAGGCTTGTCCTCGTGCTCGGCGTAGTGCTTCTTTGCGGTCTCCTCGTCGGCGACGCGCAGATCCATGGCGACGAGCTTCAGGCCCTTGCGCTCGATGCGGGAGATAATCTCGCCCACGTGGCCGTTCTTGACGCCGTCCGGCTTGATGAGAATCAGTGTACGTTCAGTCATAGGGCACATAGTACAGAATGGGTGCTCCCGCGTCCTGCCAGTGGGCCAATTATTAAGCGCTACGTAAGACGTTGCACGATTTCCTCCGCGCGCTCATGGCTCGTGCCACGAAACCACAGCTGCACTTGGCGCACGGCCGTGCCGTATTGACCGCTCTCCAGCAGGCCTTTCAGATCCTCGCGCTGCCACTCCTCCAGATCCGCAAACTCCACCGGCTTCTCATCGCGCTGCTGCTTGAGCATGCCCACGACGAGGAACACAAAGGCCGGGAGCATCAGCGCAAGCGGGAGCGCAAAGCCCCCAACATACAGCTTGGCCACGAGTGCGGCGATGCACAGCAGCGCGGAAAGACCATAGAGGAGAAAGAGCATGCCCGTTAGTGTAGCGCGTCCAGCGTCGACTGCAGCCAGGCGCGAGAACTCATGAGCAGGCGCTTTGCCACCGCGGTATGGGGAGCCCACAGCTCGAAGGCATGCACGCCGCCGTCTACGACCTCGCATTGCGTGGGCACGCCGGCAGACTTCAGACGCTCGGCGTAGTCCACAATTTCGTCGTAGAAAAGCTCACTGCTCCCCGCATACAACCAAGCCGGTGGCAGACCTGCTAACTCCGCGCGGCGACCGGGCACGGCATAGGGTGCGTCTGGGTTGCCGTTGGTGTAGTAGCGCCAAGCCTGCGCATTGGAGTCCGCGTCCCAGATGGGATTGCGGTCGGTGGAGGCAGCGCGGTCATCGAGCATCGGGCAAAAGAGCCACTGCCCCGCCGGCTGAATTCCGCCTTCATCTAGGAGGCGCTGGCACAGTGCGGCGGCGAGCCCTCCCCCGGCGCTTTGGCCGCCGATGACAATCCGATCTGGGCTGATTCCCAGATCTTCCGCATGCGTGAGGAGCCAGTGGTGGGCCGAGTGGACGTCGTCAAGCGCGGCCGGATAGGGGTTCTCCGGGGCATAGCGGTAGTGCGGCGCAATGACGGTGACACCGACTTCCGCGGCGGTCTCCTTGAGGTGTTTGACGTCTTGGCGCGGATGGCCCATGAGCAGCCCTCCGCCGTGGATCCACAGCACAGCGCCGCGCGGGTTCTCCGGGCTATAGATGGTCGCGCGGATATCGGAATTCTTCACCTGCTGCGTGCGCACGCCCTGGATATAGGGTGCGGGCCACAGCGCGGGAACTACACGCCCGGCGCGGCGGATCAGCGGATTGGTTGGATCCCACAGTGAGATGAACGCCGCGCCCGCGCGCAGCTCCGGGCGAATATACACCGCTGCGGCCTACTTCTCAGTCAGGTGCTGCGTGGTGAGGTAACCGCGTTCCATGCGGGCGACGATCACCGAGCGCATATAGGCCGCGAGCGCCCAGAGCAGGGCGAAGATGATGAAGATCGTGGCCACGGACCAATGGACCATGAAGCCGAGAACAATGCCGATAATGTGGAGGACAATCTGTGCCCCAACGATCCACGGCTTATTCATGAAGGGGAAGGATGCAAGCAGTAGCACCATAAAGCCGATCACCACGCCGTAGTTAAACGGGGTCCACAGAGTGCCGTCATACAGCTTGTACAGCATTGGCAGCGCCAGAACCAGGGTGATCAGTTCCATGGTGAGGGAGCTGGCCACCACCATGCCGCCGAATTGCTTGAGGGGATCCTTGGCCGGTGCTTGGCCTAGTCCGAGCGGGCCGATCTCCTCCTCAGGGATGGGTTTGCGGGGGCTCATGCGGGCTCCTTTCCAAAGAGTGCGCGGGCGTCACCAGCAGTGACCACCGAGCCGGTAATCACGATGCCGGATCCGGACTGCACGTCGGCGTCCTCCGCCAATTCAACGGCCTGAGTATAGGCACTAGGCAGGTCGGGCTCGACGTACACCCGTTCTTCACCGAAGATGTCGCGCGCCAGCTCCGCTAGCTCATAGGCATCGCGGGCGCGCGGCGAGGTGTTCTGTGTGATCACGACTTCCGTGAGGACCGACTCGAGGGCAGTGAGGATGCCGGCGGCATCCTTGTCCGTGAAAATGGACACCACGCCGATGAGGCGCGCAAAATCGAAGTCGCGGTCGAGCGCTGCGGCCAACGCCTTGGCGCCGTGCGGGTTGTGGCAGGCGTCAAGGAAGGTCGTAGGGCTGGTGC
The DNA here is from genome assembly GCF_009708045.1 of Corynebacterium hiratae. NCBI lineage: Bacteria > Bacillati > Actinomycetota > Actinomycetes > Mycobacteriales > Corynebacteriaceae > Corynebacterium > Corynebacterium hiratae. The sequence continues at coordinate 126,722 of NZ_VIOG01000002.1, forward strand.
GCACGCGCTCCAAGCGGCCGGGGGAAATGGCCTTGGCAAAGCCGGTGCGCACCGAAGCAAGGTCGAGCGGATGGCCTGCCGACGCCCCGAAGAAGGCCTCCACCGCAGCCAAAGCCACGGCCGCGTTCTTGGCTTGGTGCTCGCCGTGCAGTGGCAGGAAGATGTCTTCGTACATCCCACCCAGGCCCTGGATGGTGAGCTGCTGGCCGCCCACTGCAATGCGGGATTCCAGCGCGGCGAACTCGGAGCCCGCGCGCGCTACGCCGGCGCCGACGTCGACGGTGCGCTGCAGCAGCACGCGCATGGCTTCTGGGTCTTGCTCGGCAATGATGGCGATGTTCTCCCCCGGCGTGAGCACGTCGTCGGCATCGTGCTCACGGGCCTTGATAATGCCGGCCTTCTCACCGGCGATCTCGGTGATGGTGTCACCGAGGTAGTCCGTGTGGTCGAGGCCTACCGGCATGACCACGGCCACTTCCGCGTTAACCACGTTGGTGGCATCCCACGTGCCGCCGAGGCCCACCTCGACGACGGCGACGTCGATGGGGGCATCGGCAAAGGCTGCGTAGGAAATGGCAACAAGCACTTCGAAGGTGGACATGGGAATGTCGGAGCGGGAATCCACCATCTCCACATAAGGCTTGATTTCGCGCCAGATGCGCACGAAGTCGCGCGGGTGGATGGGGTGGCCGTCGATGCCGATGCGCTCGGTCACCAGCTGTAGGTGGGGGCTGGTGACGAGGCCTACGCGGCGGTGGAAGGAGCGCAGCAGCGAATCGATCATGCGGGCGGTCGAGGACTTGCCGTTGGTTCCAGCGACCTGGATGACGTGGAAGGAACGCTCCGGATTGCCCAACAGATCCATGAGCATCTCGATGCGCTCGAGGCTGGGCTCAATGATGGTCTCTGGGGCGCGCGCGTTGAGCTCCGCGGTTACCTGAGCCAGCTCCGCGAGCTCCTCCGGCGTGGCCTGCTCGGGCGCTGCCTCCTCGTAGTCATCCTCGCCGCCGAGGTTGAGTGTTAGGCCGGAGTCGGTGATTTCGACCGGCCCGCCATCGGTGCCCTCCGCGAGGGCATCGACGACCTCAAATTCCTCGCGGTCTTTCTCCCCCGCCACTACTTGAGTCCCTTCAGACGTGCGGTGATGCGCTCGACTTCTTCCTGGGCCACCTGCTGGCGAACGCGGATCTTCTCCACGACTGCCTCCGGCGCCTTGGACAGGAAGGCCTCGTTGCCCAGCTTCTTGCCGGTCTGGTCCAGTTCCTTCTGGGCCTTGGCCAGATCCTTCTCCAGGCGCTTGCGCTCGGCTTCGACGTCGACGGCGCCGGAGGTATCCAGGGTGACCTCGACGGTGGCCTGGGACAGGCGCACCTCGATGGAAGCAGAGGCGGTGAAGTCTTCGCCCGGCTCCGTGGTGTTGGCCAAGTTGCGGATGAGCCCCTCCTGCTCCTGCAGGTCGGCCGCGGCGAAGTCGAGGCGGCCCGGGACCTTCTGGGAAGGCTTGACACCCTGATCGGAGCGGAAGCGACGCAGCTCGGTGATGAGCTTGTCGGCGTCCTGAATGCGGCGGGCAGCCACCTCATCCTTCTCCGCGCCACCGTTGGTGTGCTCCTGGGTAGGCCACTGCGCGGTGACGATGGTCTCCCCGCCAGTCAGAGCCTTCCACAGGACCTCGGTGACGAAAGGCATGGTCGGGTGCAGCAGGCGCAGAACCAGGTCAAGCACGCGGCCCAGAACGATCTGAGTGGTGCGTCCGGTGGCCTGCTCCTCGGCGCTCGCCGCATCAAAGTCGCGCGGGATCTGCGTCTTAGCAATCTCCAGGTACCAGTCACACAGCTCATCCCACACGAAGTGGTAGAGCAGCTCATTGGCCTTAGCGAACTGGTAGTCATCCAGGTAGGCGTCGACCTTGGCGCGGACCTCCTCGGAGCGGTCGAGGATCCAACGGTCGGCGTCGGTCAGCGCGTCGCGTGCCGGCAGCTCCGCCACGCCCGCGCCGTTCATGAGCGCAAACTTGGTGGCGTTAAAGAGCTTGGTGGCGAAGTTACGTCCGGCGGCGGCAGCGTCAACAGCCAGCGGCAGGTCCACGCCCGGGTTGGCACCGCGGGCCAGGGTGAAACGCAGTGCGTCCGCACCATAGTCGCGCACCCAATCCATCGGGTCGATGCCATTGCCCAGGGACTTCGACATCTTGCGGCCCTGCTCATCGCGCACCAGGCCGTGCAGGTAGATGTCGGTGAACGGAACCTGCGGGCGGCCATCCTTGCCCTCACCGAGCAGCTCCGGGGTGTGGGCGCCGGCGAAGGTTCCGAACATCATCATGCGGGCGACCCAGAAGAAGAGGATGTCATAGGCGGTGACCAGCACGTTCGTGGGGAAGAACTTCTCCAGATCGGCGGTCTTTTCCGGCCAGCCCATCGTGGAGAAAGGCCACAGCGCGGAGGAGAACCAGGTGTCCAGAACGTCCGGATCCTGGACGTAGCCTTCCGGTGCTTCCTCGTCGGGGCCGAGGCAGACAATATCTCGCTGGCCGTCCTCGCCCTCCGGGCCGTACCAGATTGGAATGCGGTGGCCCCACCACAGCTGGCGGGAGATGCACCAATCGTGCATGTCATCAACCCACTCGAAGTAGCGCGGCTCCAGGGACTTCGGGTGGATGGTGGTATCGCCCTCGCGGACGGCGTCGCCAGACATCTTCGCCATCTTCTCCACGGCCACGAACCACTGCAGGCTCAGGCGCGGCTCGATGGGCTCGCCGGAGCGCTCCGAGTGGCCCACGGAGTGGACGTAGGGGCGGATCTCCTTGACGATGCGGCCCTGCTCGCGCAGCGCCTCGCGGATCTCCACGCGGGCTTCCTCGCGGGTCAGGCCGTCGAACTTCGTGCCGGTGTTCGCGATGTGTCCGGTGGTGTCCATGATGGTGGGCATGTCCAGGTCGTGGCGCTGGCCCATGGCGTAGTCATTCGGATCGTGCGCCGGGGTGATCTTCACCGCGCCGGTACCGAATTCCATGTCCACGTAATCATCGGCGATGATCTTCAGGCTAAGATCATCGCGGAAGGGGTGCGGCAGCTCCTTGCCCACCAGGTGGGCGTAGCGCTCGTCCTCGGGGTGGACGGCGATGGCGACGTCGCCCAGCATGGTTTCCACACGGGTGGTGGCCACGATGAGGTGCGGTTCATCGTCGTTCAGCGAGCCATAGCGAATGGACACGAGCTCGCCCTCGACGTCCTTGTACACGACCTCAATATCAGAGACGGCGGTCTCCAGCACTGGGGACCAGTTGACCAGGCGGTTGGCCTGGTAGATCAGGCCCTCGTCGTAGAGGGTCTTGAAGATGGTCTGCACGGCGCGGGAGAGGCCATCGTCCAGCGTGAAGCGCTCGCGGGACCAGTCCACGGAGTCGCCGATGGCGCGCATCTGGTTCTGGATGGTGCCGCCGAACTCTTCCTTCCACTCCCAGACCTTGTTGATGAATTCTTCGCGCTCATAGTCCCAGCGCTTCTTGCCTTCCTGCTCACGCAGGCGGGCCTCCACCTTGGTCTGGGTAGCGATACCGGCGTGGTCAGCACCCGGCAGCCACAAGGTGGCATAGCCCTGCATGCGCTTGCGGCGAATGATGGAGTCGATCAGAGTGTGGTCCAGGGCGTGGCCCATGTGCAGCTGGCCGGTGACGTTCGGCGGCGGCAGCACGATGGAATAGGGCTCCGCCTCCGAGGACGCGTCCGGGGTGAAGTAACCGGCGTTCACCCAGCCTTCGTAGAGGTCCTTCTCTACTGCCTGCGGCTCCCAGGACTTGGGAAGCTGGTCCGCGCGGTTGGTGCCAACGAGTTGCTCTTTATTCTGATCAGTCACCTGGCCAACTCTACCCTGTGCGTCAACTGGCACCAGCGCCGTGTCTAGAGTAAGAGCATGTCTCACAATCCTGGCCGCCGCGCCCGTCTCCGCACCCGCCATTTCGCCCGTGCCAAAGAAAACTCTCAGGCCTTCCCGTGCCTGACGAGCTATGACTGCATGACCGCCGAAATCTTCGATGAAGCCGGGGTCGATCTCCTGCTCGTCGGCGATTCCCTGGCCAACGTGGTGTTGGGCCGCGAAACCACGCTCTCGCTCACGCTCGATGAGATCATTCCGCTGGCCCGCGCGGTGGTTGCATCAACCTCCCGTGCCTTCGTGGTGGTGGATTTACCATTCGGCTCCTATGAAGCCGGCCCCGCCCAGGCGCTCGAGACCGCGGTGCGCGTCATGAAGGAAACCGGCGCGCAGGCCGTGAAGCTCGAGGGCGGTGCGGAGCGCGCACCGATTGTTGCCGCGCTTGTCGCCGCCGGCATCCCGGTCTGCGCCCACATCGGTTTCACACCCCAGCAGGTCCATGCCTTGGGAGGCTTCGTGGTCCAAGGTCGCGGTGCCGGTGCGGAGAAGCTTCACGACGACGCCCGCGCCCTCGCCGAGGCCGGCGCCTTCGCCGTGGTGCTGGAGATGGTCCCGGCCGCGTTGGCTGGGGAGGTGACCAAGGAGCTGCCCATCCCCACCATCGGCATCGGCGCCGGTGCACAGACCGATGGCCAGATTCTGGTGTGGACCGATGCCTTCGGCCTGGGCGGGCCCAAGGCCCCGCGCTTCGTGCGCCGCTACGCAGACCTGCGCGGTGCGCTACTGGAAGGTGCGAAGGAATACGTAGCGGATGTGGACGAGCGCTCCTTCCCCAACGCCGAGGAATCCTTCGAGGACTAGGGTTTTAAGCCATGCAGATCCTGAAAACTAAATCTGAACTCCGCGCCTTCCGCGCCGCAGTTTCCGGCACCGTGGGCTTGGTGCCCACGATGGGCGCGCTTCACGACGGCCACGCTTCCCTCATTCGCCGCGCCCGCGAAGAGAACGACACCGTGGTGTGCTCGGTCTTCGTCAACCCCCTCCAATTCACCGACCTGGGCGACTGCGAAGACTACCGCGCTTACCCGCGCGATCTGGATGCGGATGCCGCGCTGCTGGACTCGCTGGGTGTTGATGCCGTCTTCGCCCCCGGCGTGGAGGAGATGTACCCGGGTGGCACCCCGCGGGTGTGGGTGCGCACGGGTGAAATGGGCTCGGTTTTGGAAGGTGCCTCGCGCCCCGGCCACTTTGACGGCGTGGCCACCGTGGTGAGCAAGCTGTTCAACCTCGTTTCACCGGACCGCGCCTACTTTGGACAGAAGGATGCCCAGCAGGTGGCCATTATTCGGCGCTTGGTAGCGGACCTTGACCTGCCGCTGGAGATCATCAGCGCGCCCATCGTTCGCGCAGCGGACGGCGTGGCCGAGTCCAGCCGCAACGCTCGCCTGAGCCCTGCCGAGCGAGAGCAAGCCGTGGCGCTGTCCCAGGCGCTCTTCGCTCTGCGGGATGGCGCTTCCCTCGAGGAGGCTGAAGCCCAGCTCGCCTCCTCCCCCGGCGTCACGGTGGACTACCTCACCGTGGTGGACCCGGCCACGCTGGAGCCCATTGATGCGCAACACCGGCCCGCCCTGGCGCTGGTGGCGGCGCAGGTGGGGCCGGTGCGGCTCATCGATAACTTGGTGCTTGAGGCTTAGCCCTTGAGCAGGTGGGCTACGGCCTCGCGCTCCTCACGCAGCTCCTGCACAGAGGCCTCGATGCGTTCCTTCTGGAAATCGTTGAGCTCGAGACCCTGAACGATTTCCCACTTGCCGTCGCGGGCGACGGTGGGGAAACCTGCGACGAGGCCCTCGTCCACGCCATAGGAGCCATCGGAGACGACGGCTGCGGTGCGCCAATCCTCGGTGCCGTGGATCCAGTCGTGCATGTGGTCCACTGCCGCAGACGCTGCGGAAGCGGCTGAGGACTTGCCGCGCACAGCAATGATCTCGGCGCCGCGCTTAGCCACCTTCGGAATCATTTCTTCCTTGTACCAGGTCTCATCAACCTCGGCGTTGGAGAAGGTCAGGTCCGGGAACTGGGATGCAGAGTGGTTGCCCCAGACGGCAACCTTGGTCAGCTCCGCGGTGGGCATGCCCGTCTTGAGGGAGACCTGGCTCTGGGTGCGGTTGTGGTCCAGGCGCATGAGCGCGGTGAACTGGCTCGGGTCCAGGTCCGGTGCACTGTTGGCAGCGATATAAGCGTTAGTGTTGGCCGGGTTACCCACGACGAGGACGCGGACATCGCGCGCGGCGACGTCGTTCAGCGCCTTGCCCTGCACGGTAAAGATGGCACCGTTGGCCTCCAGCAGGTCTGCGCGCTCCATGCCCTTGGTGCGCGGGCGGGAGCCCACGAGGAAAGCGGCCTTGGTGTCCTTGAAAGCCACATTCGGATCATCGGTCACGGTGATGCCGCGTACCAGCGGGAATGCGGAATCATGAAGCTCCATGGCCACGCCTTCAGCTGCGCCAATGGCGTCCGGGATTTCCAGCAAAGCCAGCTCCACCGGGGTGTCCTTGCCATAGACATCGCCCGCAGCGATGCGCCACAGCAGGGAGTAAGCGATATTTCCGGCGGCGCCGGTCACGGTAATCTTGACGGGTTGGGAAGCAGTCATGTGTGAATCCTTTCGGCTCGGTACTCACCTTCCCAGCCTAGTCCCGTTTTTCGCCCCCATGGGGTGTAAATTTACCCCCGAAAGATGCGAGTTCTTTGTACTTGAGCTCCATGACCGTCTTTTTTCGGCATAGTGGACAACTGTACGCATATTCATCGACTAGACGGGACTTTCCATGAGCACTGAGACTGCATCGGTCGACTCTGGCTCTGTTGAGCGCGTGATCGATGTTGCGATTGCAGAGTTTGCTGAGCACGGCTATGCCGAGACCAAGCTCGAATCCGTGTCGAAGCTGTCTGGGATGTCCAAGCGCATGATCCACTACTACTTCGGGGACAAGAAGGGCCTCTACCAGCAAGCCTTGGCGGCGGCGGCGCGGCGCCTCAACCCGCCGAAGGGCAGCCTCGAGATCAACTCCGCCGTTCCGGTCGAGGGCGTGCGCACCTTGGTGGATTGGTTGTTCCGCCAGCATGTGGATAACCCTGAGGCCATTCGGATGCTGACGATGGAATCCTCCCACAGTGTGCTGGAGTCCTCGCAGGCGCTTGTCGACGTTTCCGAGATCTCCCTCCACCTAGACCGGCTGCTTATGCTGGGCCAAGATTCCGGCGCGTTCCGCCCAGGCATTTCCGCCAACGACATCTTCACGTTGATTTCTGCGCTCACGATGTACCGGGTGACGAATCACGCGATGATGAGCAACCTGCTCGACATCGACATGCATACCCACAACAACACCGAAGGCCTACACCGCATGGCCGTCGATGCCGTGCTGGCCTTCCTCACAGCGAATATCCCCGACATCGGTTTTGAGTCCTACCTCGCTCAGAACGAAACTGAGCTTGACGCCGAGTCAGCACCCTTGGATGTCTACTCCACCGAGGATGAGGGCGACGCGTCAGCGAGCCTCTACGAATGACGCGCCGGCCTGAGCAAAAGCCCAGGTCACGATCTCACGCCATAGCTAAATGGTCCCACTCATCTGGTCCCTTTGCCTCAGCACGAAGATGGCGGCGTTTTCAGTCCTGAAACGCCATGTAGACAGCACAAAAGGCACCTTCAGTCTTGAAGATGCCCTTTAAGAGATGCCGTTTAAGCGGATTCCTTCGCCTCGTCCGAGTACACGAATTCCGGCTCGCCGCCGTCAGTCACGCAGTCCTTCGTGATGTGGACGCTGGCGATATCCTCACGGTCTGGCAAGTCATACATGATGGGCACGAGCAGCTCCTCCATGATGGCGCGCAGGCCGCGAGCACCGGTCTTGCGCTCGAGTGCGAGTTCGGCGATTGCTTCCAGCGCCGCGTCTTCGAAGTGCAGCTCCGCACCGTCCATGCTGAACAGGCGCTGGTATTGCTTGACCAGAGAGTTCTTTGGCTCCACGAGCACCTTCACCAGCGATTCGCGGTCCAGGTTATCCACCGTGGCAACCACCGGCAGGCGGCCGATGAACTCGGGGATGAGGCCGAACTTCACCAGGTCCTCCGGGCGAACCTGGGAGAAGAAGTCGACTGATTCCTTCTCATCCTTAGTCTCCAGCTTGGCACCGAAGCCCACGCCCTTCTTACCCACGCGCTCCGAAATCACCTTGTCCAAGCCCGCGAACGCGCCGGCCACGATGAAGAGGATGTTGGTCGTATCCAGCTGGATAAATTCCTGGTTCGGGTGTTTGCGCCCGCCCTGCGGCGGAATCGCCGCCACGGTGCCCTCGAGGATCTTCAGCAGCGCCTGCTGCACGCCCTCACCGGACACATCACGCGTAATCGAGGGGTTCTCCGACTTGCGAGAGATCTTATCCACCTCATCGACGTAGATGATGCCGTGCTGCGCGCGCTCCACATCAAAGTCCGCTGCCTGCAGCAGCTTGAGCAGGATGTTCTCGACGTCCTCGCCCACGTAGCCAGCCTCGGTCAGGCTGGTGGCATCCGCGATGGCGAAGGGGACGTCCAGCAGACGCGCCAGGGTCTGCGCCAGGTAGGTCTTACCGGAGCCCGTCGGGCCCAGCATCAAGATGTTGGACTTGGAAATCTCAACTTCTTCATCCTGTGCCTTCTTCCGGCGGCCCTCCAGGCCCGCGGCCTCTTCAGCCTTGATGCGCTTGTAGTGGTTGTAGACCGCCACCGACAACACGCGCTTGGCCTGATCCTGACCAATGACGTACTTATCCAGAAAAGCCGAAATCTCCGAAGGACGCGGAAGGCGCATCTCCTTCTCTTCGTCCGCCTCGGCCTGAGCCGCGCCGAGCTCCTCCTCGATGATTTCGTTGCAGAGCTCGATGCACTCGTCACAAATGTAGACGCCGCCGCCGGCGATAAGCTTCTTCACCTGCTTCTGGCTCTTTCCGCAGAAGGAACACTTGAGCAGGTCAGCGCTTTCTTGCATACGTGCCATGAAGGCCTTTCAACTCTTTTCTCTGGGGCTATGGTGGGGCGATTTTACCGCAGTTTGTTCCACTCTAGTAAACCACTTGGACCCAAGCGCTATTCCGCACGCGACGGCGCGCCACTGAATTTAAAACGGCAGTTAGTAGACATAGACAGAGCGGTTCACTAACTTACATCGAAACCGCTCTATCAGCAGAAAGATTTTCATGGACATCCGCGAACTCATCGACCGCTCCCCCATGGGCGCGCGCCAGTGGCTCATCATCGCCATTGCCCTCTTCCTCAATGCCCTCGACGGTTACGACATGGTCGCCATGGCCTTCGGCGCCGGCACCGTCAGCGAAGAATTCGCGCTGTCCGACTCTTCCCTCGGCTGGCTCCTGTCCGCCGCCCTCATCGGTATCGGCCTTGGCTCGCTCTTCCTCGCCCCGTTGGCTGACCGCCTTGGACGCACCACCCTCATCACGGTCTCGCTCACCATTGACCTCATCGGCCTCGTACTCACCGCCCTCGCGCCTACATTTAGCCTGCTGTTGCTGTGCCGCCTCATCACCGGCATCGGAGTCGGCGGCGTCCTTGTCTGCGTCACCGTGCTCGTCAGCGAATACTCCAACCTGCGCTTCCGCGGCCTGGCCGTCGCCATCTACGCCTCCGGCTATGGCCTCGGTGCCTCCTTCTGCGGCGTTGTCGCCTCCTCCTTCGATACCTGGCAGCCCATATTCTGGGTCGGGGCAGCACTCACCGTTGTCGCCCTTATCCTCACTGTTACCTTCGTCCCCGAGTCCGCCGACTTCCTCGCCGCGCGCGGCCGCATGGATTCTGTCCGTACCATCGCTGCCAAACTCGGCCTCACGGGAGACGTCAGCGTCCGCCCCCCGCACCGCCCACAAGGCCTCCTACAAGGACCTCGTCTCGCCGCAATTCCTGCGCACCTCCATCAAGCTCTGGCTGGCCTTCAGCTTCATCATGTTTGCCTACAACTTCACCTCGCAGTGGACCCCGAAGCTTCTTACCGCCGAGGGCCTTACCGCCCAGCAGGGCATCATCGGCGGCATCATGCTTTCCTTCGGCGGTGCTATCGGCGCCATCCTCTTCGGCCTGTTCACCACGCGCATCGACGCCCGCCCCCTGCTCATCGTCTTCTGTCTTATCTCCTCCGTCGTCCTCGTCGGCTTCATTAACTCCACCGCCGTGCCTTCCCTCATGTTTGCCCTCGGAGTCGGCGTAGGCCTTACCCTCAACGCCTGCATCTCCGGCCTTTACACCGTCACCCCGGAGGCTTACCCTTCGGCGCTGCGCACCACGGGTACGGGCGCTGCCATCGGCATCGCTCGCGTGGGCGCTACCCTCGCCCCCATCCTGGCGGGCTATCTGCTCGAAAGCGGCTGGACCCCAACGGGGCTCTACACCCTCGCCGGCGCTACCGCTGTGTTGGCCGCAATCTCCCTCATCGGTGTGCGCGCCTACACGGCAACCACCAAGCAGACAGCGCCCCAACCCGTGGCGGCCTAGGCTGGAAGGCGCACACAGACCCAACCGCTGAGGAGCACCATATGTTTGACCTTCACGACCAGGTTGCCATCGTCACCGGCGGCGCCGCCGGCATCGGTCGCGGCATCGTTAGCGCCCTGCGCGAAGCAGGCGCCACGGTCATCATCGCGGATCTCAACCTGAAGGCCGCGCAGAAGACCGCCGAGGATCTCGGGGCGGACGCTCTGCTTGTCGACGTCACCTCGCGCGACTCCGTCCGCACCCTCTACAGGGACGTCGTCAAGCGCTATGGCCGCATCGACATCGTCTGCTCCAACGCTGGTGTCTTCCCCAACTGCCCGCTCGAGGACATGACCGACGAGCAGTGGGACACCATGTTCGCCATCAATACGCACGGCACCTTCACCGTGGTGCAGGAAGCGCTGCCCTATATGAAGGAGGCTGGTTACGGGCGCATCGTCATCACGACGTCTATCACCGGCTCGCACACCGGTTACCCAGGCTGGGCGCACTACGGTGCCTCGAAGGCCGCACAACAAGGCTTCATGCGCTCCGCGGCACTGGAAGTTGCCCGTGATGGCATCACCATCAACGGTGTTCTGCCAGGCAACATCCTCACCGAGGGCTTGGAGGGCCAGGGCCAGGAGTACCTCGACCAAATGGCACGCTCCGTCCCCATGCACCGCTTAGGTTCCCCGCGCGATATCGGCAACGCCGCGGCCTTCCTCGCCTCCCGCGAGGCAGGCTACATAACGGGACAGACCATCATCATTGACGGCGGCCAGATCCTGCCTGAGTCCCCGGAGGCTATCCTGCCGCCCTACGAAGCCTAAGCATGGCCGAAGCCCCGCTATCTACTAGACAGCGGGGCTTTAAGCTTGATTACTTAGGCGTTGAGCTTGCGGTAATCAAAGACGGTATCGATGAGACCGTATTCGACGGCTTCCTGCGCGGTGAGGATCTTGTCGCGGTCGGTATCGATGCGCACCTGCTCCGCAGTGCGGCCGGTGTGCTCAGCCAGGGTCTCCTCCATGAGGCGGCGCATGCGCTCGATCTCGTTGGCCTCGATCTCAAGGTCCGACACCTGGCCCTGCGTGCCCTGCGTACGCGGCTGGTGAATCAGCACGCGAGAGTTCGGCAGAGCGGCGCGCTTGCCCGGAGCACCGGCTGCCAGCAGCACGGCGGCAGCGGAAGCAGCCTGGCCCAGGCAGACGGTCTGCACGTCAGGACGCACGTAGCGCATCGTGTCGTAGATGGCCATCAGCGCGGTGAAGGAGCCACCCGGGGAGTTGATGTACATCGTGATGTCGCGGTCCGGATCCTGGGATTCCAGGACCAGCAGCTGCGCCATGATGTCGTTAGCAGAGGTGTCATCGACTTGGGTGCCCAGGAAGATGATGCGCTCTTCAAAAAGCTTGGAATACGGGTTGGTGGTCTTCGATCCCTGTGCGTTCTGCTCAATGAACTCCGGCAGAACGTAGCGGGAAGAAGGCATCTGAAGGTTAGACATAGTGATAAAGCTCCTTGTTCCCTAGTTGGTGATAGGACCGTTGACGGACTCGATGACGTGGTCGACGATGCCGTATTCCTTGGCCTGCTGGGCGGTAAACCAGCGGTCGCGGTCCGAATCGTTAGTAATTTGCTCGAAGGTCTGGCCCGTGTGCTCAGCGATGAGCTCCGCCATCTCACGCTTGGTCTGCGCGAACTGCTCCGCCTGGATGGCAATGTCTGCAGCAGTACCGCCAACACCGGCAGAAGGCTGGTGCATCATAATGCGGGCGTGCGGCAGCGCGTAGCGCTTGCCCTTGGTGCCGCCTGACAGCAGGAACTGGCCCATCGAGGCAGCCAGGCCCATGCCATAGGTAGCCACGTCGCACGGCGAGTACTTCATCGTGTCGTAGATGGCCATGCCCGCGGTAACGGAGCCACCCGGGGAGTTGATGTAGAGCGAAATGTCGCGCGTGGGGTCCTCTGCGGACAGCAAGAGGATCTGGGCGCACAGCTTGTTCGCAATCTCATCATCAACCTGGGTTCCCAGGAAAATAATACGCTCGCGCAAAAGGCGCTCATAGACGCTATCACCCAGGTTCATACCCGTTGAGGATGAGTCCATGGAAATATTCTCAGACATTAGTGGTTCTCCTTGAAGTGAAGAATGCTTTAACTGGCCCCACCTTACCGGCATTCCTCTCAAACTTGGCCTCTGTTCGCTATAAGCGTTGGGGCACAGCGCCAAAGGCACATACGGAAGCTGGGTTAACATTTACTCATGTCTGTTTCCGAGCTGTCCACCAGTACCCAGAACTACTTGAAAGCTATCTGGGGACTAAAGGAATGGTCATCCGAGCCCGTTACCGCCACACTTATAGCGAAACAGCTGGGACTCAAGCTCTCCTCGGTTTCCGATGCAGTGCGCAAAATGTCGAAGCAAGGGCTCGTGTCACACACGCCCTATGGCTCTGTGGAGTTAACCGAACTTGGCAGGCAGTACGCATTGGTCATGGTGCGCCGCCACCGATTGCTTGAGTCTTTTTTGGTTCAAGCATTGGACTACACCTGGGACGAAGTCCATAATGAAGCCGAAAATCTCGAACACGCGGTGTCCGACATGCTCATAGAACGTGTGGATAAGTTCCTTGATTACCCCACTAGGGATCCGCACGGCGATCCTATCCCTACGGTTGATGGACAGATCACAATCCCCAGTGCGCACCGTCTCACCGACAGCGGTGCACAACCGCAAGTGACCGTGGAACGCATTTCTGATTCCGACCCAGAACTGCTGAAGTTCCTTGAAGAGTGCGGCATTGTCACTGGGGCTGTTCTTAGCACGCGCGAGGGAGCGCCCTTTTCAGACTCTCTCGAGATACAGGTGGCCGGCAGCTCTCAGTGGGTAGTACTTGGACGCCCAGCTACCGACGCAGTGTTTGTAGCACACCACAGCCTTTAGGCCTCCCCCCACTTGCATTAATCCAGCTCTCACCTGCCGTTTTAAAAACTACGTCTTACCGTAGTTGCAACTACGCCATCGCGTAGTTAGTCTTTTCGAATATCACCTATCCCACTTATGGCTAAGGCCAGGATGAGCAGGATTGCCATGTCAGACTCACCAGATTTGGTGTACTTTTCCAGCGTTTCTGAGAACACAAAAAGATTCGTCGAACGCTTAGATAGACCCGCGGTGCGCATTCCACTGCGCCCCAAGAAAACCGGGATGATCCAGGTTTCACACCCGTACGTACTCATCGTTCCCACCTACGGTGGCGGTTCGCTCAAACGCGCAGTCCCCAAACAGGTCATCGACTTCCTCAATGACCCAATCAACCGCTCCTTTATCCGGGGCGTTATCACCTCAGGGAATACCAACTTTGGAAGTGCCTACTGCGTCGCCGGACGCATCATTTCCGCCAAGTGCCGCGTACCGGAGCTGTATCACTTCGAGCTTCTCGGCACCCAGAAGGACATTGCCACCGTAAAGCAGGGCCTTCAAAAGTTTTGGGAGCAGCAAAAGCAGCTAACGATGACACCCCATTAATCCCCCACAAGATGAAGAACACATCCGCATCACACAGATTGGAAAACACAATGTGGCCTCTCGATGCCACCCCCACACAACCTAATGGCACTACGCCCCGCACCGTTTCAGCAGACAATGCCGGCGGTGTCGGCAAGCGCAAAAGCTACCACGCACTCAACGCGCAGCTGAACTTGTTCGACGCTTCTGGAAAAATCCAGTTTGACAAGGACATTCAGGCAGCACAAGACTATGTCACGCACCATGTCGCTCCCCGCATGCATCAGTTCGATTCCACCACGCAACGCTTGGAATGGTTGGTTGATAACGAGTACTACGAGCGGGATTTCCTTGAGCTTTATGATGACGCCTTTCTGTGCGCCATGTACGACAGAGCACACCAAGCTAAACACCAGTTCCGCACCTTCCTCGGCGCATTTAAGTTCTTTACTTCATATGCACTGAAAACCTTTGATGGCTCCCGATTCCTAGAAGGCTACGAAGAACGTGTCGCCACCACAGCTTTATACCTTGCACAGGGCGACGAAGAGCTCGCAGAAAAGCTGGTGGATGACATCATGACCGGACGCTTCCAGCCCGCCACCCCTACTTTTCTCAACGCAGGCAAAGCCCAGCGTGGCGAAATGGTCTCCTGCTTCCTCCTGCGAATCGAAGACAATTTGGAGAGCATTGGCCGCAGCGTGAACTCTGCACTGCAACTATCAAAACGCGGTGGTGGAGTGGCCTTGTTGCTGAGCAATCTGCGCGAATCCGGAGCCCCGATCAAAAAGATTGAGAACCAGGCTTCCGGCGTAGTCCCAGTCATGAAGATTCTCGAAGATAGCTTCAGCTATGCCAACCAATTGGGCGCCCGGCAGGGCGCTGGAGCCGTCTACCTGCATGCGCACCATCCAGATATTCTTCGCTTTCTGGATACCAAGCGGGAAAATGCCGATGAGAAAGTCCGCATCAAGACTCTTTCGCTGGGGGTTGTTATTCCAGATATAACCTTCCGGCTGGCCAAAGAGAACAAGGATATGCATCTTTTTAGCCCGTATGACATCGCTCACGAGTACGGCGTAGCCATGTCTGACATGTCCATCACCGAGTACTACGACGAGTTGGTTGCCAATCCGCGAATTTCTCACACGACCATTAAGGCCCGCGAGTTTTTCACCACG
Source organism: Corynebacterium hiratae (assembly GCF_009708045.1). Lineage (NCBI taxonomy): Bacteria > Bacillati > Actinomycetota > Actinomycetes > Mycobacteriales > Corynebacteriaceae > Corynebacterium > Corynebacterium hiratae. The sequence goes on from NZ_VIOG01000002.1 coordinate 141,815, forward strand.
CTGGCTGAGCTTCAGTTTGAATCCGGATACCCCTACATCCTCTTTGAGGATACGGTCAACCGCGCTAATCCCCTCAAAGGACATATCAATATGTCCAACCTGTGTAGTGAAATCCTCCAGGTCAACACGCCATCGACCTACGGAGCCTCGGGTGACTACACCACCGTTGGCCAGGATATTTCCTGCAATCTAGGTTCGCTCAACATTGCGAAAGCTTTTGAATCACCGGACTTTGGGGAGACCGTCGAAACCGCAGTGCGAGCCCTCACGAAGGTTTCAGACCTGACGAATATCGAAGCTGTTCCTTCCATCGCTCACGGAAATGCTTCCATGCATGCCATTGGTCTGGGCCAAATGAATCTCCACGGCTTCCTTGCTTCACAGCGTATTCCTTATGGCTGCGCCGAGGCACTGGACTTTACAAATATTTATTTCCTCACGGTGACCTACCATGCGCTCCGCGCATCCCATGCACTCGCGGTTGAAAAAGGTCAACGATTCACAGGCTTCGAAGAATCCACCTATGCCACTGGCGCCTACTTTGACAAATACATCGACAAAGACTGGGTGCCAGCCACTGAACACGTAAAACAGCTCTTCCATGAAGCAGGCGTGCAGATTCCTCAACGCGAGGATTGGCTACGGCTCAAGAAACAAGTGATGCAAGACGGCATCTACAACGCCTACTTGCAGGCAGTTCCACCCACTGGATCAATTTCCTACATCAATGACTCCACCGCGTCCATCCACCCGATTGCCTCCAAGATTGAAATTCGCAAGGAGGGCCGCTTGGGGCGTGTGTACTACCCCGCGCCGGAAATGACCAACGACAACCTGGAGTATTTCGATGACTCCTACGCCGTGGGATACAAAAAAATCATCGACACCTACGCCATGGCCACCCAACACGTGGACCAAGGACTTTCCCTGACCTTGTTCTTTACCGCTGATACCACCACGCGGGACATCAACAAGGCACAAATATATGCCTGGAAAGCCGGTATCAAGACCCTCTACTACATCCGTTTACGCCAATCCGCGCTCCGAGGAACCGAGGTCGAAGGCTGCGTCTCCTGTGCTTTGTAGGAGCACGGTCCTCCCCTTGTCCACAACCATCCACTCAGAAAGAAAGAAGCTATGTCTTCAACATCGAATAGTGCTGAACTAACCAGCATTTCAGTTACTCCGCCGAGCTACCGGCATGATCCTTCAGCCCGCATCCGCGCCATCAATTGGAATCGGGTGAGCGATGATAAGGATCTTGAAGTGTGGAACCGTCTCACCGCCAACTTTTGGTTGCCAGAGAAGGTCCCGCTTTCTAACGATCTCCCGGCGTGGCAGAAGATGACGCCCGAGGAACGCAACCTCACCATGCGGGTGTTCACGGGACTCACCACCCTGGATACTGTCCAGGCCACTGTGGGAGAAATCTGTCAGATTCAAGATGCCCGCACCGAACACGAGGAGGCCGTGTATACCAACATCGCCTTCATGCAGTCAGTCCATGCCCGTTCTTACTCTTCAGTGTTTTCTACCCTGAGCAGTACAAAGGAAATTGATGAAGCATACCGCTGGGCGGTGAATAACGACCTTCTCCAGGCACGCGCCAAGAAAGTGCTCGCGCACTATTTTGGGCCGGATCCACTCAAACGCAAGGTGTCATCGACGCTGCTTTCCTCGCTGCTTCTCTACGCGGGTTTCTATCTTCCCTTGCACTTTTCTGTCCACGCCACCCTGACAAATACGGCAGACATGATTCGCCTCATTCTGCGTGACAAGGCAGTGCACGGCTACTACTCGGGTTACAAATATCAGCGCGGTCTTGAATCCACGACCCCGCTACGGCAGAAGGAGATGCATGATTTCACCATTTCTTTGCTCGAAGAGCTTTATGCACTAGAGCTGGACTATTCCGGCGAGCTATATGAGCCTTTGGGACTCATGGATGATGTAGCCGTGTTCGTTCGCTATAACGCCAATAAGGCGCTCATGAATTTGGGCTACCCGGATTATTTCCCGCCCGAAGAAACGGAAGTGAACCCAGAAATCCTCGCCGCCCTAGCCCCCGGAGCAGATGAGAACCATGACTTCTTCTCTGGATCTGGTTCCTCCTATGTCATTGGTACTGCTGAAGAAACGAGTGATGATGACTGGGATTTCTAAACCTTTTCCGCGACCGGACCAAGGAAGCTGGCTTGAGACCATCGCGCTGTTTGAAGCCATCCGCGAAGGAAACCAACCCGCAGCCATGCGGCTGTTGAATACATCCGCCGCACGAGAGGCCGTCCTCGGGGGGCTTCTAGGACTCATCGAACTGTACTTCCGCCATGAAGAAGGAGACAAAGTAGATGGCTTCCTCACCGCCGCCCACGCTGCCGGCCCACCACCGGCCTTTGGCTGCAAGCCTTTTCTCCCTTGACCACGTCTCCCTACACCCAACTGAGAAAGAAGGTTTACCATGACCATCCCACGTATCAGCGTAATCGTCGGCAGCCTGCGCCGAGAGTCATGTGCACGCAAGATTGCACACGAGGTGCTCACGATGATCCCTGAAGACTACGAGGCAAACATCGTGGAAATCCGTGACTTGCCGCTCTATGACTTCGACTACGATGACCCCGCCGTCACGGACAAGCCCACTCCGGCTGAGTACACCAGCTTTCGCGAGACCATCAAGAACTCGAGCGGGATCCTCTTCATTACGCCCGAGAACAACCGCACTATCCCTGCCTGCCTCAAAAACGCAGTGGACATCGGCTCTAAACCCAACTCAGATGTGGCGTGGAAGAACCTTCCCGCAGGTATCATTAGCCACTCTGTAGGCCGCATGGGCGGCTACAGTTCACAGAAGAACCTTCGCCTCGCCCTGTCCTACTTCGATATGCCGCTTCCTGGTCAGCCCGAAGTATTTCTGGGTCAATCCCCCACGCTTTTCGAAGAGTCCGGACATCTCAATGAACGCACCGCAGACTTTGTCAAGGATTACGTTATGCGATTCCTGCAGCTAACCGACAAGGCCTTTAGAGCCAAGAACGGCTAGCGGTATCCCCAGCCAACACCCATCACGCCCTCTACGAAGTACTCAAAGACTCCTAGAGGGCGTTCACAATGACACAAACCCCGGATTCAGGCTCATCCTTGAGTTACCTGAATCCGGGGTTTCACGCGCGCACGCCACCACACATGTGGCAGCGGCACATTACAAGCGGGAGATTACTTCTCCTCGGAAGCCTCAGCCTCGTCCTCGTCGATCTCACCGAAGTACTGGTCAACATCAACCTTGTTGCCGGCCTCGTCGGTGACCTCGGCGCGGCAGATAGCCGTAGCCAGGGCCTTGCCGCGGCGAACGTCGGAGAACAGGTTACCCAGCTGGTTGCTGGACTGCAGCTGCTGGATGAACTGGTTCGGGTCCATGCCGTAGGACTGAGCGGTGAACAGAATGTGGTCGGTCAGCTCCTGCTGAGACACCTCCGGCTCCTCAACCTCAGCCAGTGCGTCCAGGAAGAGCTGGGTGCGGACAGATTCCTCAGCGGACTTGCGAGCATCAGCGTCGAACTCCTCGCGGGTCGTTCCCTGTGCCTCAAGCAGCTGGGCCAGCGCCTTCTCGTCGTGAGCCATCTGGCCCAGGATCTGATGCAGCTGAGCGTGAACCTGCTCATCAACGATGGAGGACGGCAGCTCGAAGGAAACCTCAGCCAGAGCGGCCTTCAGGACCTCATCGCGGATAGCGGCAGCCTGCTCAGACTTCTTGGTCTCCTCGACGCGGGTCTTGGTATCCTCGCGCAGCTCGTCGATGGTGTCAAACTCGGAGGCCATCTGTGCGAACTCGTCGTCGAGATCCGGCAGCTTGCGCTCCTTGGTCTGCTGGACGTGGACCTTCACGGTGGCCTCTTCGCCCTCGTGCTCACCGGACTGGATAGTGGTGGTGAACTCGTTGTCCTCGTCGGTCTTCATGCCGCGCAGTGCGGTGTCGAGGCCCTTAATCAGGTTGTCGTCACCGATGCGATAGGTCATCCCCTCGTGGGAAGCCTCCTCCAGCTTGGTGCCATCAACCTCGGTAGTGATGTCGATGACAGCGAAATCACCGGTCTTCATCTTGCGCTTGGTGTCCTTGAGCTCACCGAAGCGGGAAGCCAGGTCCTCGAGGGCCTTGTCGACGTCTTCATCGCCGATCTCGAGCGCCGGCACCTTGACGGAAATCTTGGAGAAGTCCGGCACCTCGAACTCGGGGCGGATATCTACCTCAGCGGTGAACTCGACAAAATCGTTGTCCTCCAGCTTGGCAATGTCGATCTCCGGCTGACCAATGACCTTGAGATCGTTTTCGGTAACAGCCTGCTCGTAGCGGGACGGCAACATGTCATTGACTACCTGCTCGAGGATGGGGCCACGACCAAAGCGGGCGTCGATAAGCTGGCGCGGTGCCTTGCCCTTACGGAAACCCGGGATGGAAACCTGCTGCGCGATCGCCGCGTAGGCCTGATCGATTTCCTTGTCCAGCTCAGCGAACGGAACGTTGACGGTGAGCTTGACGCGGGTATCGCTCAGCTTGTCTACGGTGGTCTTCACGAGAAACTCTCCTGATTGTGATCGTTTAAAGATGTAATTAAGGGGCCTGGATGTACGTCCAGGCCCCCATACGTCGGGGCGACAGGATTTGAACCTGCGACCCCCTGCTCCCAAAGCAGGTGCGCTACCAAGCTGCGCCACGCCCCGTATGGAAAGCCTCTGCGCCCGGAAGTTCCGCACGCAGCTGCGCTTCATACTGGGGCTAGTGTACCGATAGGCGCTTAGCTATCCCAACACCGGCCCCAATTTAACTTCATTCGTGCATGTCAGAGGCGCTTTTATTCTTTAGAAGTCGAAGTCAAAATCAAACATTCCACCATCGCCTCCGTCACCGCCAAAGAGGCCATCGAAGAAGCCGCCATCGTCGCCTCCTCCGACATCGCCAGCGCCCATATCACCGGCTCCGTCCATGGCACCGCCGTCCATGCCATCAGCGCCGCCGAGGTCTCCACCCCAGTCGCCGCTTTCAGCCGCCGCGGCGGAGTAGCCCACTCCCGCCATGCCGGCGAACATGGCGTTAAACATCATGGAGTAGCCCACCATCCACACGCCGGTGGTCAACGCATCGGCCCACCACGGGCGGGAGTACCAACCGGCCGGGACCGGGCGTCCAGCCACGACACCACCCGGGTAGTAGTTGGGGGTTTCTGCGGATGCGCTTGGCGACGCCGTCAGCGTCTCCCCATTGGCCTCCACCGTGCGGGTCTCCGTCACCTTGCCGGCCTGGCGCTGACCTTCCAGCGGCGGCAGCTCAGGACCCGGGTCCATGCCCATAATCTCGCGGCGGCCGCAACATAGTAAAGACCCTCCAGCGCAGATTCGCGCGCTAGGTGCGCTTGCTTGACCGTCGTGGCCTGGGAAATCGCGGAGTTAGCGGCGGTAAAACGCTCGGACGCATCCGCCATGGCCTGCTGGGAGGCGGTGTCCGTTCCGCTTAAGTTCATGACCTGGCCACCAAGGCGCTCGGTCCAGCGGCGCGCATCCGCCATCGCGTCCTCAAAACGCTGGGATTCACGCAGCTCTTGCTGCTTCTTCCCGTTGCGCGAGGACAGGAACCATGCGCCGCCACCGACGACGAGGATAAGGAGCAATAACGAGCTCACGAAAGCACCACTTTCATCTCAGAGTTGAATTGCGTGTTGAACCATGTGTTGTTTTGCTTGTACACCTACTCAAAGTAACGCGCTTTACCCCGCTTAAGTTCCCATTTTCCTTTCAGCGACCACGTGCGCTAAAGTAATCGGCACGCCGATTCAACGGCTTTCAAAGTCAAGGCCTTGAAAGTTGAAGATTGCCGGTTGTGGGAATGTCGTATAGTGGCTAATACCTCAGCCTTCCAAGCTGAAGACGCGGGTTCGATTCCCGTCATTCCCTCCAAGAAAAGCTGCACTGAGTACCTCTTTTAGGTAGCCGGTGCAGCTTTAGTCGTTTTCGCACCCGCTGGGGATGACCGCTCGGATTGCCGCCGCATCATGCCTGGCAATGCATCTTTTCTGTCAGAATGCGCCGCCCCTACGTAGAGTGGGCCGCATGACTGTACCCAATATTGAACTCAACGACGGCAACACCATCCCCCAGCTCGGCTACGGCGTCTTCAAAGTAGACCCCGACAAGACCGAGGAACTGGTCCTCGAAGCCCTCAAGGTGGGCTACCGCCACATCGATACCGCTGCCATCTACGGCAACGAGGAAGGTGTGGGCCGCGCGATTGCCAAGTCCGGCATCCCGCGCGAGGAGCTGTTCATCACCACGAAGCTGTGGAATGACCGCCAGACTGATGCGGCCGCAGCTCTCGACGAGTCCTTGGAGAAGCTAGGTCTCGATTACGTGGACCTCTACCTCATCCACTGGCCCTGCCCAGATAACGGCCACTACGTCGAGGCATGGAAGCAGCTCATTGAACTAAAGAAGGCCGGCAAGGCCAAGTCCATCGGTGTTTCCAACTTCGAACTCGAGCACCTGGACCAGCTGGAAACCGAGACTGATGAGACCCCCGTGGTCAACCAGGTGGAGCTGCACCCCTACCTACAGCGCTGGCGTGAGCTCGATGCCTTCCGCGCCCACCAGGTGCACATCGAAGCCTGGGGCCCATTGGGCCAGGGCAAGACGGATCTCTTCGAGCAGCCGGAAATCACCGAGCCTGCCGAGAAATACGGCGTTTCCCCCGCTCAAGTGATCATCCGCTGGCACCTGCAAAATGGCGTCATCGTGTTCCCGAAGTCCGAAAACCCGGAGCGCATCGCGCAGAACTTCGATGTATTCGGCTTCGAACTCGATGAATCCGAGATGGCTGCGATTACTGATCTTGACCTCGGGGAAGAGGGCCGCGGCGGCACTCACCCCAAGGACATGAACTAAGCTTCCGGAAGCTCCGGCGGAATGTTGGTGCGCTCGTACTCGGCAAGAATGTCGATGCGGCGCTGGTGGCGCTCGGCACGGGACCATTCCTGATCCAGGAAGGCGTCCACGATGGCGAGTGCTTCCTCCTCGGAGTGCATGCGGCCGCCGATGCCGATGAGCTGAGCATTGTTGTGCTCACGGGCCAGGCGTGCGGTCTCCGGGGACCACGCCAGGGCGCAGCGCGCGCCCTTCACCTTGTTAGCGGCAATCTGCTCACCGTTGCCGGAACCGCCGAGCACGATGCCGAGCGAGCCCGGATCGTTGACGGTCCGCAGCGCGGCCTCAATGCAAAATGCCGGGTAGTCATCCTCGGCGTCGTACTCATGGGCACCGCAGTCAATGACGTCGTGGCCCTGCTTCTTCAGGTGCTCGGCGATGATGTTCTTCATCTCGAACCCTGCGTGGTCTGCTCCTAAATAAACGCGCATGGCCCACATCCTACCGGCCTGTGGGCCATCCCACGCACTAAACCTGCGGGGATTCGGTGCGGGAGCGCTTGAGCTCGAAGAAGTACGGGAACTGGGCTAGGCGCACGGAGGCGTCGAAAAGCTCGCCTGCTTCCTCGCCGGTGGGAACGCGCGTAATGACCGGGCCGAAGAAAGCGGTATCGCCGAACTTCACCACTGGGGTACCGACCTCGTCGCCGACCTCGGAAATGCCACGGTTGTGGAACTCGGTCAGTTTCTCATCCATCTCCTCGGTGTTAGCCACGGAGGCGAAGTCGGCAGGGAGGGAGGCGTCGTCAAGCGCCTGCTTAATGATGTCATCGTAGGCACCGTACCCCTTCTTGCCGCCCTGGCCTTCCGTGTGGATGCGGGTGCCCATGGCGGTGTAGAAGGCGTCGACCTTGTCCGGGGCCTCCACAGCAATCTTGGCTGCCACACGGGCGGGACCCCAGTTGGCTTCCATCATCTTCATGTACTCCGGGTCCAAGTCGCGGCCCTTGTTGAGCACCGACAGGGACATCGGCTGGAAGGTCACCTCGATATCGCGGACCTTCTCTACTTCCTTAATCCAACGCGAGGTCAACCACGCGAACGGGCAGGAGCAGTCGAACCAGAACGTAACTTGTTGAGCCATAGTAAATCTCCTTTGCTTGTGTAGTCTGTGGCACCCCACCCTAGGCGTGTGACTACGCTGGTGCAGAGACTTTAGGTACCGAGAAAGAGGAGAGACAGTACATGACCTCGATTAACCTCACCCGCGAGGAAGCCCAACAGCGCTCCGGCATGCTGGAGGTAAGCCACTATGACGTTGCCCTCGACCTCACCGGGGAGGAGTTTTTCACCTCCACCACGGTGGTGACATTCCGGGTGAAGGAAGCTGGCTCCACATTTATTGACTTGCGCGGTGACGAGCTTCTCGAGATCCGCCTCAACGGCGCTCCCCTGCCCACCAGTGCTTATGACCCGACGTACGGGATCCCGCTGTCGGGTTTGCAGGTGGCGGAGTATGAGCTGAAGGTCGTGGCGAAAATCCGCTATTCACGCACCGGCGAGGGCCTGCACCGCTTCGTTGACCCGGTCGACGGCGAGGCTTACCTCTACACCCAGTTCGAGACTGCCGACGCCAAACGCGTCTTCGCCTGCTTTGACCAGCCGGATTTGAAGGCTACGTACTCGCTGGCTTTTGAGGTCCCAGAGCACTGGACGGTGATTACCAACTCCCCCATCAGGCGTTCAGGCAACACCGTGCGCGCGGCGGTGGATTACCCGCTGTCGACGTACCTGATTGCCCTGTGTGCGGGCCCATATGTGGGCGTGACGGATACGTGGACCGGCACCTTGGCGGAGCACCCGGAGGGCTCGCCTGCTAAAACCGTTGAGGTGCCGCTGGGTATTTATTGCCGCCCCTCGCTGCTGGATTCGCTCGACGCAGAGCGTCTGTTCACGGAGACCAAGCAGGGCTTTGATTTCTACCACCGCAACTTCGGCTTTGCTTACCCCTTTGGCAAGTATGACCAGATTTTCGTTCCGGAGTTCAACGCCGGCGCAATGGAGAACGCCGGCTGCGTGACCATCCGCGACGAGTGTGTTTTTACGTCGCAAGCCTCGCACTACAAGTATGAGCGCGCGCGGACACCATTCTGCACGAGCTGGCGCACATGTGGTTCGGCGACCTCGTGACCATGCAGTGGTGGGATGACCTGTGGCTCAACGAGTCCTTCGCCACCTGGTCGGCGGCGATTTCCCAGGCGGAGGAGACCCAGTACGACACCGCGTGGGTGACCTTTGCCAACGTGGAGAAGGCGTGGGCCTACCAGCAGGACCAGCTGCCCACGACGCACCCGATTTCCACGGATGCTTCTGACATTGAGACCGTGGAGCAGAACTTCGACGGCATCACCTACGCCAAGGGCGCGTCGGTGCTGAAGCAGTTGCAGGCGTACGTGGGCCGCGAGAATTTCTTCGCTGGCGTGCGCCGCCACTTCCAGGAGCACCAGTGGGCCAACGCTACTTTCGGGGATTTGCTGCGCCACCTGGAGGAGGCCTCGGGGCGCGACCTGTCCTTCTGGGCACAGCAGTGGCTGAAGAGCACGGGCGTGAACACTCTGGGTGTGGCGTTGGAGACGGACGAGTCCGGCACCATCACACAGGCCTATCTCACCCAACGTGGCGATACTCTGCGCACCCACCGCGTCGCCGTCGGCGTCTACGCCCTGCAAGGAGAGAAGGTGGTGCGCACCGAGCGCATCGAGATGGATATCGATGGCGCCTTTACCGAGATTCCGGAACTCATTGGCCGCAAGCAGGCGGACATCGACTTTGTGCTGCCTAACGACGATGACCTGACCTACTGCCTCATCGAGCTGGACGCCGGTTCCCTGCAGTTCCTGCAGGAGAATATCGACAAGTTCGAGGACCCCATGGCCCGCACTTTGTGCTGGTCCACCGCCTGGGAGATGACCCGGGCAGGTACCATGCGCGCCCGCGATTTCGTGGCGCTTGTCGCCCGCGGCGCGGCGGCGGAGACCGAGCTCGCCGTGCTGGAGCGCATCCTCTCCCAGGCCGCAACGGCCCAGTCCACCTATGCGGACCCCGAGTGGGCAAAGGAGGATACGCAGCTTGCCGACGCCCTCCTTGACGGCGCCCGCTCCGACAACACTGAGCGCTCCATCGTCTTCACCCAGGTCCTGTCCGGCATCAGGCTTCACGACGCCTCCCGCGCATTCTTCCAGGATCTCCTTGAGGCTTCCTCGGATGCGGGCCTGCGCTGGAAGGCGCTCACCGCGCTCATCGCCGATGGCTCGCTTGCCGACGTCACCGGTCCCGAGGCCGCCGGCGCCGCCATGACGGCGGTGGCTGAGGAACTCAAGCGCGATAACACCGCGACGGGCTACCAGGCCTCGCTTAAGGCGTTGGCTGCCGTAAACACCGAGGACAACAAGCGCGCGGTGTGGGACGAGATTGTCGCCGGTGAACTGGGCAACCGCGACTTGGAGTCGAAGCTAGCGGGCCTGACTTTCGTGGGTTCCGATGAACTCCTGCCGAGTGCTGAGTTCTTCGACGTGGCGGAAAAGATTTGGTCCGCGCAGTCCAACGAGATTGCCTTGACCACGGTGACCGGGTTGTTCCCGCGCTGGGATGTCAGCCAGGAAACCCTCGACCGTGCCGATGAGTTCCTCTCCCGCGACCTGGCCGGTGGCCTGCGTCGCGCCGTGACCGAGCAGCGTGACCGCCTCGCCCGCGCCCTGCGCAACCGCGCCGTCGACCGCGGTTAACACCGCGTCTAGCCCCTCCCTGAGGGGCTTTTCTCGTTCCAACTCCACGCCCGCCACGCGCGGCCATGACCAAACCGCACTCCTCACCATGCCAGCGCCGCGCGCCGATGAGGCCTGCGTTCGCCCCGCACCGTTCCAGCGACTTATCCCCTGTTGCACGTTCACCACACCACCTGAGCTGGTTGTTTGTTCCTCCGGTTGCGGGGTGCAGAGACCTGTTTTAGTCTCTGTGCCCATGGGGGATATCGAAACCTACCTCCGCCTTCGCAACTCGGGGATTGCGCTGGTGGAGCATATACCTGGCTCACCCGATGAGCTCCGCGCGCTCGGCGCCGACCCAGCCGATGCTGCCGAGCTGTCACAGCTACACCAGGTGTACTTCGGCCCCACCCGCTATACGGGCAAGCAAAAGAAGGCACGTGCAGCCGCCCTTGCCCAACGCCACAGCCTGGGCACCCTCACACTCATCGAAACCTACGTTTCAAAAGTAAAGAAAACCCTCGACGCCTGGAACCTCAGAACAAGACTCGCCGCCACACCCGCACACCGCATCCGCCAGGTCGCCACCGCACGGCTTAAAGAACTCACACGTAAAAGAACCGCCAAACCAGGCGTACGCATCACCTACAGAGCCGAAGGGCCTAACACGCTCTCCATTACTGACGATGCCACCACGATTGCCAACATGCGCGCAGTCCTTGAATCCACCAACACCGACCTGCTTCAAGCCGCCAACGACGTCTTCTTCAACCAAGAAACAGCCGGCACCAAGCCTTCCGTGCGCACCCAAGTCATCGTCACGTTGAACGAACTCGACCAGATCATCAACGGCGACGGGGACGAGATCGAACTCAACCTGACCAACGGTGGGCGCATGACAGGGGCGGAATTCCTCACCCACAAGTTTGCCGAAATCGGGTACGCCACCATCGTGCATCCCATCGAAGGCCCCATCAACACCTGGCGGCTCGAGCGTGGGGCAAACTTCAACCAACGCCTTACCCTGCACGCTGAATTCCACACCTGTTCTAGGCCTGGGTGTAATAAGCCAGCTGATTACTGCCAAATCCATCACCTCATCCCTTGGCAGGCTGGTGGCTACACCAACATCAAGAACCTGACGTTTTTGTGCGCCTACCACAACGGCATTAATGACGATGACCCTTTAAGGCCTACCGGGCGCGGCTACATGTACCGCTTGAACACCGGAGTCAGCTTCATCCCACCCTGGGGCACACCAATTACCGCAATGCCCGAATACCAAGAAGCCATCGCCAGACTCAACGCCGAGAAAGCAGCCACAAAGACACAAGCCACAGCGCCAGCCCAACCCCCGGACCCACCACCCGACAGCAGCTAACCCCCAACCACTCGAAGCCCAGAAAAGGAAAAGCGCCGGTAACCTGCAACAAAGGCGCTCCCGATAGAAGAACCCGTCAGACAAAGCCATGCTGACGGGCATATCGGCGATCCCAGGTTGCGCTTCACTCGACGCCGGATGCAGCAGGAGCAGCCACGGAAGAACCCCTTAAGCCCTTAAAGAACGAAACCCGCCAACCGGATGGTGGGTGGCGGGTTGCCTGGCGTGCGCATTCGCATTTCCGGGCGAGGCAGAACGCATGGAGCCCTCGCTGGTTTCTAGTCGAGGGTCGGCGTGGGGTCCTCGCCGATGACTACCTCCACCGTGACCGCATCAGGACGCAGGGTCTCCTCCAGCTGAGCGGCTACGAGGCCGCCCTCTGCTTTGACGGTTCGCGTAATGCGCAAGACCGGTTGGTTGCGTCCAACGCCCAGGGCTTTCTGCTCCTCCGTGCGCGCGGTCGCGGCCACGAGGGAATCCCGCTTAAACACGGGCACCAGGTCAAGCTCCGTCAATAGTTCAGTCAGCGGCTTCTGCATTTCCTCTTCCGTGAGGTGCGGTGCCAAGGCCTGCGGGATAAGAAGCGTGGAGACCATGATGGGCGATCCTTCAGTCATCTGTACCGTGCGGCATTCCCACACGGCATCGCCTTCTTCAATCCCAAAGGTGGAGGCAAGATGGCCCGGAGTTTCAATCAACGCCAACGACAGCACCCGCACCTCAACCTCAAGACCATGCTCCCGTAATTGGTCAAGCGCGCTGCGCCCGCTCGTCAGGCTCAACGTCGGCGGGGTGGCACGCACGAAGGTGCCACCGGTGCGCCCGCGCTTGCGATCGATGAGCCCCTCGATCTGGACGATGTCCAAGGCGTGGCGCACCGTCATGCGCGCCACCTTGTATTCCTGGACTAACTCCCGCTCCGTGGGGAAGCGATCACCCGGCTTCAGTTCGCCGGATTCAATCTTGCTCCGCAGCGAATCCGCGATCACCAAATAGGCGGGGCGGCGACGTTGAGAGGTGGACACGCCTCATCACTGTACCGTGCGCTGCGTTTTTCGCATCTTGAGAGAAAATGCGGCTCCTACTTGCGCTGGTTTAGCTCAATGCGTGGGCGCACGCGGATCTCAGTCAGCTGCGTCGTCGGGCCAGCGTCAACGGTGGCACGGATAGCCTTCGCCACCTCGACCGGGGCGATGACGTGCTCTGGGTTGTAGTCCTGCAGCCCCTGCAGCATCGGGGTATCCGTCGGGCCCGGCGCGACGGTAGACACGCGGATGCCGAGCTCGCCGAGGCGGAGGCCGTCGGCAAGCGCGTACAAAGCGTGCTTCGTGGCGGCGTAAATGACGTTGTCACCATATGAGTGGATGCCGGCACCGGAGTTGACGAAGACCGCAAGCCCTTCCGCCGCGCGCAGCGCAGGCAGCAGCAGGCGGGTCAGCTCGGCGGGAACGTGCACGTTGAGGTCCATCTGCGCACGCCAATCCTCAGGGCTAGCGCTTTCTACCGAGCGCTTGTCCGCCCGGGCCGCTGCGTGAACGAGCACGTCGACGCGCTCCAGTTCAGAAAGCTCGGAGGGAAGCGGTGAGCCGTCGAGAAGCGACAGCAAGTCGATTTCCACCGGCACGATGTTATCCGCCTCCGGCAGCTCCCCGGCGCGCCGACCTAGTGCATACACGCGGTGGTCCCGGGCAAGGTCCTTGATGATCTCCGCGCCCATTCCACCCGTCGCACCAGTTACAACGGCAGTCTTCAACATGGTTGTTCCTCCTTCTCGTTAGCGGAAGCGCTTCGGCACATCCGGCTCCCCCAGCGTCAGCATCAGGCGGTTGGCCCAGTTGAAGAACGCGGTGGAGTTGATGACATCGATGATGGCTAGGGTATCGAATCCCACGGCCTCGAGGCGCTCAACGTGGGAGGCGTCGAAGGCAAAAGGCGACTCGGTCAGCGCCAAGGCGACATCGCGGATGGCGGACCACTGCGCCGAGCCCAGGTCAGCGGAAACGCCTTCTTCGAGCAAACGGTCAATCGCCACGGCGCCGCCGCCCTCTTCCTTCGCGCGCTGCTGGTGCACCGACGCGCAGTACTCGCAACCGTTGAGGCGCGAGACCACCGTGGCGGCCAGCTCACGCTCGGCGCGGCCGAGGCCGCCGTCGGTGTTGTAGAAGATGTCCAGGTCCGTGAGCGTGCGCGCCTTGAGCGCTGCCGGGTCGCGGGCGAGCAGGCGGAAGTACTCCATGTCGATGCGCTCGGGCTTAATCAGCGCATCGCGCTGCGCGTCCGTGAACTCCTCCTTCGGCTGCGGCGGCACCCACGGCTTCCAGCCCAGCGAGTGCGCCACGAAGCCCTGCGGCTTGGCGACGTCCGGCACCAACGTCCCCTCCCCCGGCACCCACTCCGGGGTCTGGGTGGGACGCGGCGCCTCAGTCACGGGCGTGGGCTGCGCGGTACCGGCAAGCACGGAGAGGCCGTGCACCACGCGCAGCTGGAAGGACAGGAAGCTGACCAGCTGCGCCAGCGTCACGATGTCGTCGTTAGACCAGCCGGCCGCCTGCAGGTGACCAATCGCGGCCGGGGAGGCGTCCTTGGGGTGGAAGACCAGCAGGTGGGCGAAGTCAAGGGCGGCGGCGAGGCGCGGTGGGCCCTCGAAAAGCGTGAAACCGCCCTCGATGTACGGGCCGGTGGTGATGCCGTGCTCTACAGCGTGGGCTATCGCGGCGGCGAGCTCCTCCGACTCCTCCGCCAGCAGGTCAGAATAAAAGGCGACGGCAGGAGCCGCCTGATACACGCCTGCAACGAAGGTGGCGATGGCGTAGCGCTCCGCATAGCTGAACGTGCCGGGCGCTGAAGGCTCGAGGAGCGCGGCGAAGGAGGCCTGTGCGTTCTCCTTTGCTTCGGGCCGGCGCTCACGCAGCTGAGCCACATCTCCCTCAACACCCGCCAACAGGTTAATGATGTCTGCCATGAATGAATCCTTTCTTGTGTTCGCCCCAGGCTACAGACCCAGGTTGAGGTCGCCGGCGCGGTAGCGAGAGCCGGGGATGGCCTCGATGAGCTTCCGGGTAAACGGTGACTGCGGGTTGCTAAATACCTCTGCCGTAGGCCCGCACTCCACCTGCTGGCCTTTGGAGAGCACCGAGACGGTATCGGAAATCTGGTTGACCACCGCGAGGTCGTGCGAGATGAAAATGTAGGTCAGGCCGAGCTCCTCCTGCAGCCGCGCCAGCAGCCGCAGGATCTGGGCCTGCACGGTGACGTCGAGGGCGGATACTGCCTCGTCGAGGATGACCAGCTCCGGTTCCACGATCATGGCGCGCGCAATGGCCACGCGTTGGCGCTGGCCGCCGGAGAGCTCGCGCGGGCGGCGGTCGTAGTAGTCCGGGTTCAGCGCCACCAGGTCCAAGAACTCCTTAGCCTTTTCCTTGGCCGCACTTGCACGCGCCCCCTTCAAGTTCCTCAGCGGCTCCGCTACCGTCTGGCCGATGGACTGCTTGGGGTCCAGGGAGCCGTAGGGGTTCTGGTAGACCAGCTGGATGTTGTTACGCTCTTCACGCAAGGCCTTGCCGCGCAGGCCCACGATGTCACGCCCGCCCACGGTGATGCTGCCCGATGTCGGGGTGTTGAACATGGCGATGCTGCGCCCAGTCGTGGTCTTGCCGGAGCCGGACTCGCCCACGATGGCGTGGGTGGATCCCTTGGCCACGGTGAAGGAGATGTCATCGACCGCGGTGAAGTCGCCGAAGCGCTGGGTCAGGCCTTCCACGCGCACCAGTGGTTCGCCGGCATCCCGAGCAGTCGCCGCGACGTGGGGAACAGAAGAAGCGCGTTCAGCGGTTGCGCCAGCCTTCGCAACAGCGCCGGTGGTTGCTGTGCGGGCGTCGGCGACGGTGAGGGAGGGGGCGTCGGCAAGCAGGCGTTTGGTGTAGTCGTGGCGCGGGTTCGTCAGCACCGTGGCGGCCAGGCCCTCCTCGCGCAGCTGGCCGGACTCCATGACCACGACGCGGTCGGCGCGGTCACCGGCCACGGCGAGGTCGTGGGTAATGAAGAGGATGCCCATGCCGAGCTCTGCGCGCATGTCGTCGAGGAGGTCGAGGATGATCTTCTGCACGGTGACATCCAGCGCGGAGGTGGGCTCATCGGCGATGATGAGGTCGGGCTCCAGCGCCACGGCGGCGGCGATGAGCACGCGCTGCTTCATGCCGCCGGACAGCTCGTGCGGGTACTGGTGATAGCGGCGCGCAGGGTCATCGATGCCGACGCGCTCCAGCAACTCCAACGCCTTAGCCTTGCGCTCGGCCGCAGTACCAACCTTGTGGATGCGCAGCCCCTCCTCCACCGAGGCGCCGATGGTCTGCACCGGGTTGAGGGAGTTGTTCGGGTCCTGCGGGATGAGGCCGATGCGCCGCCCACGCAGCTCACGCCACTCGCGGCGACGCAGCGAAGTGATATCGCGGCCATCGAAGGTGATGGTTCCGGCATCGATGGTGGCATTCGAGGGCAGCAAGCCGATGGCTGCCATGGCGGAGGTGGTCTTGCCGGAGCCGGACTCGCCCACGATGGCGGTCATCTGCCCCGGGTGAACCTCGAGGTTGACGCCTTGCACGGCGGAAACGTCACCACCTGCAGTGGAATAGGACACGTTTAGATCCCGCACGCTGAGCAGGGGCTGAGCTGCATCTTTTATAACAGTCATGTTAGGCCTCCACGGGGAAGTTCTGGGACAGACGGTTAGCGGACATCACCACGGCGACCAGCGCGATGCCAGGCAGGATGATGAGCCACCAGGCGGTGGCCATGAAGTCGCGGCCCTCGGCGATAATGAGGCCCCATTCCGGGGTCGGCGGCGGGGCGCCGTAGCCCAGGAAGCCGAGGATGGACAGCTGCAGGATCGCGGTGCCGAATTGCAGGGTGGCCAGGGCGATAACAGGGGTGAGTGAATTGGGAAGGATGTGGCGGAAGAGCACCGTGGCGTGGGTGGCGCCAGCGCCGTACGCGGCCTCGATGTAGTCCGAGCTGGCCACGGTGATCACCTGGGAGCGGGCCAGGCGCGCGAAGGTCGCCACCGAGGTCGCACCGACGGCCACCGCCGCCTGCACGGAGCCGAAACCCAGCACGATAATGATGGAAAGCGACAACAGGATGCCGGGGATGGACAGCAGCACGTCGACGACGCGCATGAGCACGCTATCCACCGCTCCTCGCAGGGAGCCGGCGAGAAGACCGATCAGCGTACCGACGACCAAGCCGACAGCCACGGCGATCAGCGCGCCAAGCAGCGACTGGCGGGCACCGTAGACGATGCGCGCGTACAGGTCGCGGCCCACCGCGTCCGTTCCCATGAGGTGGCCGGACTCCCCCGGCGCCAACAGGGCTACGTCGGTGCCCGCGTACGGGTCAGCCGAGGTAAACAGGCTCGGGAACAGGGCGGCCAAGAATGCCACCGCAAGGACGATAATGGCGACGACGGAACCCGGCGCGAGCCATGGGTTGGCCTGCCCCGCGGCAGTGCGGCGCGAGGTTCGCAGGGGTTTGGTGAACGTCATGCTCATGCGTGCACCGTCCTTTCTTCAGTGGCGGCAGCGCGGCGCTTCGGGGTGCTGGCGCGCAGGCGGGGATCCAGCACCGGGTAGAGCAGATCCACGACGAGGTTGATGATGATGTAGGAGGTAGCGGCGATGAGAACCACAGCCAGCAGCACCGGGGTATCGCGGTTCGCCACGGCCTGGGCCACCATGTAGCCCAAGCCGGTGCGACCAAAGACGGTCTCAGTCACCACGGCACCGCCGACGAGCTCACCGAAGAGCAGGCCCGCCATGGTCAAGGTAGGCAGCAGCGAATTGCGCAGGACGGTGCGCCAGAAGATCCACGCCTCCGAGGCGCCGCGTGCGCGCACCGCCTGGACGAAGGGCCGCGATTGCGTCTCATCGATGGAGCGAATCAGAACCTGGATGAGCGGTGCGGCCATGGGCACGGACAGCGTCAAGGTCGGCAGGATGAGGCCTTCGACAGACCCAGGTTCGATAACGCGCACCCAGCCCAGCTGGAAGGAAAAGAACTGAATGAGCAGGATCGCGATCCAGAATCCGGGCAGCGAGACCATGAAGGAAGGCAGGCCCCGGAAGAAGGAGCCGATGGCGCCGAGACCGGGCAGCGTCGCCAGGAAGGCGACGAACACGGCCACGATGAGAGCCAAGCCGATGGCGCTGATGGCCAGGATGAGGGTGTGGGGAAGGGCGTCGGCAAGCAGCGTAGCCACCGGGGCGCCCGACTGCGTGGAGTTACCAAAGTGCCCGGTGAGGAAGCCGCCCAGGGAGGTGAAGTACTGCACTACAAGTGGCTTGTCGACGCCCATCTCCTCCCGAATAGCCTCAATCTCCGCCTGGGATAGGCCCAGGGCGGGATCGCCGAAGCGGGACTGCACGGCATCCGACGGCAGCGCCGACAGAAGCAGGAAGGCCACGGTGTAGGTAATGAGCAGCACGAGGAGGGCCTGCCCAATGCGGCTGAGAATTTGGCGGGTTGTCATCTATTTTTCCTCCTCATCCGATGGCGCGGCGTCGATGCTGACCTCGTAGAACCACGGGCGCGCTACCGATTCCGGGCTAAAGCCAGTGATGCCCGGTCGCACGGCGTAGACCACAGGTTCCTCGAAGAGCGGAAGCACGTAGGCCTGCTCAGTGAGGTAGTCCTGGACCTCTTCCGTGGCCTTGATGCGGCCTTCTTTGTCGGGGGTGTCGAGGACGGCGTCGAGAAGCTCCTGCAGGTGTTCGTCGATGGGATTGCCCTCTGCGTCCTGGTTGAGGAAGGCATCGCGGTTGTTGATGCCGTAGAGCGAGGTGATGACGTCGTAGTCGGCGCGGCCCACCATCGAGTGGTAGATCTGCACCTTGTTGATGTCCTTGGCATCGGCGTTCTGGGTGGCCTGGTCGCCGGCGTTGACCTGGATGCCAATGCCCAGGGCGCGCAGCTGGTCCTGGACCATGGTCATGACTTCCTTGGAGCGCGGCTGCGGCAAGGCGGTGTTGGTGCGCAGGACGAGACGCTGGCCGTCTTTGACGCGGATGCCGTCGGGGCCGGGCTCCCAGCCGGCCTCGTCGAGGAGGCGCTTGGACTCCTCGGGGTCGAAGGTATAAGCGGAAGACTGGTCCTTGTAGGCCAGGCCGGTCTTGGCCACCGAGGAGGTGGCGAGCGGGTAGGAGGCAGAGAAGAGCACGCGGAGGATTTCCTCGCGGTCCACGCCGTGGATGATGGCCTCGCGCACGCGCTTGTCCTGCAGCAGAGGGTGGTCGAAGCGGAAGGCGAATTGGTTGTTCATGGAGTTGGTGCCGCGCGAGACGATGTCAACGCCTTGTTCTTTCAGCAGCGACTCCTGCGGAGCGGAGATCTGGCGCGCGATATCGGCCTGGCCGGAGAGGATAGCGCCGGTGCGCACGGACTCTTCGGCGGCGAGGATGTAGTGGACGCCGTCGATGTCCGCGCGGCCCTGGTGCTTGACCGCCGGCGGGGCCCAGTCGTAGTCCTCGCGGGTCTTGAGCTTGAGGTCCGTGCCGATTTCTTCCGATTCCACCACGAAGGGCCCAGAGCCGATGACGTTGATCGCGTTGCCGGGGCCGAAGCCCTCGTTGTCCAAAGCCAGGGTGGAATCGGAGAGCAGCCCGGCGTTGTAGGCGGAGGTGGCCTGCAGGAAGCCCGGGGAAGGCTGGGTGAAGTAGAACTTCACGGTGTCCTCGTCCACGACCTCGCCGTGGTCATAGTTGGCGATCTGCTCGGAGCTAGTCAGCGTGCGGGATTTGTCGCCACGACCGAAAAGATCGAAGTTGGCCACGACGTTCTCGGCGGTGAGCGGGGAGCCATCGGAGTAAGTGACGTCAGTGCGGATGTTAAACGTGTATTCCGTGGCATCCTCGTTGACCTCGGGCATCTCCGTGGCGATCCACGGCGAGAGCTCGAGGGTTTCGGGGTCTTGGTAGAGGAGGCGGTCGGTCAGCTGGTTGACCACACCACCGTTGGGATAGAAGCCCGCGGCCGGCGGGTAAAGCGTGCGGAAGAATTGCGGCTCGAGGTAGGTAAGGACGTTGTCCTCACCTTCCGGCCGGTCCGCAGCAGAGCAGCCCGCTAGGGCAAGGGCTGCTGCCAAGGTGGCGGCGAGTGCGCGTAGAGTTTTCACGGTAATGCTTTCAGAAAGTAGATAGTCGGTGTGCAGTGCGTCTCTGGATTTAACACAACGCATACTGAGCGGTATTATTCCACTAGACAGCACAGTCTAAAAGTTTGAGGTTGATTTATATGCCCGCCATCGCCATCGTCGGGGCCGGCCCGCGTGGTATCTCGCTGGTCGAGCGCCTCGCAGCCCACCTGCGCGCGACCCCCCTTCATTCACCCCTGCGGCTCCACATCATCGACGATGCCCCGCTGGGCGCTGGCCGCATTTGGGATACCGAGCAGACCCGCACGCTGTGCATGAACACGTTGGCTGGCGCGGTCACGTTGTTTACCGAGCCCGGCTCCACGACCACCGCGCCGGTACTTGAAGGCCCCATCCTCTACGAGTGGATTCAGCTTCTGCGCGGCGAGCGCCCCTCCATCTCCCCCGCCAAGCTGGAGCTCTACGATTCCCACCCGCCGCGCGAGGGGCTTGCTGCCTCTTTTGCCGAGGAACTCGCGCAGACCCGCCCGGAATCCAACCCCTCCCGCGCGCTCTACGGCGCCTACCTGGAGTGGGTCTTCGAGGTTGCGCTAGCTCAGCTGCCGGAGAGCGTGGACGTCGTCCAGCACCGCGCCCGCGCGCTGTCCGTGGAGGAGCACGGTGAGCAGGACGCCATCAAGCTTTCGGACGGCACTACCGTCACCGCCGACGCCACCGTCCTGGCCTATGGCTGGCAGGTGCCTGCGTTGAACGAATCCGAGCGCGCACTGGCGGAGGCTGCGGATTCCGGCCTGCACTGGGTGCGCCCGGATAACCCCGTGGAGCAGCCGGTGTCTGAGGTCCCTGCGGGCGAGAAGGTCCTGGTCCGCGGCCTGGGCATGGGCTTCTTCGATGTCATGGCGCTGCTCACCATCGACCGTGGCGGCGAATTTGTAGAGGATCCCTCCACCCGCTCCGGCCTGCGCTACGAGCCGAACGGCGAGGAACCGCACTTCATCGTCTCCTCCGGTCGCGGCTACCCCTATATCCCGAAGTCGGAGTACCACGCGCTGCCACCGAAAGCCGCGCTGACCCGCTTCCGCGCCGCGGTCGCCGCGCTCGATCCGGAGGCGGAGCTGGACTTCGGAACGCAGCTGCTGCCGCACATCCTGCGCGATGCCTACGCCGAGTACTACGAGAACCAAGCGCGGGTGGCACCGGATGCCCTGCAGCGTCCGCTCGAGGATATCCTCGACACGATTGATTCCACGGAGCTCACCGCCCCGGATCTTCGGGGCATGGCGGATCAGCTGCGCGTCGCACTCGACGGCGCGTCAACTGAGCCGCTCGACCTAGCGCACTGGGCGCACCCGCTGGCGGACTTCGACGGCACTGAGAACACCGAGCTCACCGAGTACATCGCCGAGGGCCTCGCCCACGATATCCGGGAGGCCGTCGCCGCCGCCGATTCCCCGCTGAAGTCCGCGCTGTGGGTCATCTCGGCCGCGCGCAAGCCTTCCTCCATCGCCGGCTCGGAAGGCCGGATGACGTGGGAGTCCCGCACCAGCACCTACAAGGAGTTCATGGCCTTCGGGCAGATGGTGGGCTCCGGCCCGCCACTCTTCCGCACCCGTCAGCTGCTCGCGCTTGTCGACGCCGGC
Source organism: Corynebacterium hiratae (assembly GCF_009708045.1). Lineage (NCBI taxonomy): Bacteria > Bacillati > Actinomycetota > Actinomycetes > Mycobacteriales > Corynebacteriaceae > Corynebacterium > Corynebacterium hiratae. The sequence continues at coordinate 163,648 of NZ_VIOG01000002.1, forward strand.
CTCGTCACCTTCCTAGGCCAGCGCCCCCAGCTGGAGATCGGCGAGAAGTTCACGCTGCGCACCGCGCACGGTGAGGCTTCCTCCACCTGGCTTATCGACGCCTGGATGCACTCCCCCGATGTCCGCCGCGCCGGCGATCCACTCGCAGTGTCCCTCAATGGGCGCGTGCGCGCCTTCGTCGATCATGGCCAGGCCACCGGCTCGCCGGAGACGACGTGGAGCCGCCGCGCGGTCAACCCCGGTGGCACCGAGGACCCGCGCCTGCACATCGTGGGCATCCCCACCTATTCGCAGTGGCCGGATACCACCATCTCCCCCATGCCGGGCACGGATCCGCTCATGCTGCAGGAGACCGACCGCACGGCCGGATCCCTTCTTAATTCCCTCTAATCACACACAGCGAAAGCGCCGAGGCTCAAAAACCTTGGCGCTTCGACGGTTTTGGTGAAGGGCGTCGAGCGCCTGCTCTAGGTCCGCGAGCAGGTCATCGATGGACTCGATGCCCACGGAGATGCGCACGAGGTCTGCCGGCGGGACGAGCTCGGAGCCCTCCGCGGAGATATGCGTCATGTTCTGCGGATGCTCAATGAGGGACTCCACGCCGCCGAGGGACTCCGCCAGCGAGATGAGCTTGGTGTTGAGGCAAATCTGGCGGGCATGCTCCTCGCTGTGGAAGCGCACGGACATCATGCCGCCGAAGCCGCGCATCTGCTTCTTCGCCAGCTCATGGCCCGGGTGCGAGGGCAGGCCTGGGTAGAGAACCTGCTTGACCTCCGGACGGGATTCCAAGAACTCAGCCACGGCCTGCGCATTGGAACAGTGGCGATCCATGCGCACCTCCAAGGTCTTGATACCGCGGGCGGTGAGGTAGGCGTCGAAAGGCGAGGACACCGCACCGACATTGCCTTGGAAGTACAGCAGGCGCTCGTCCATCTCCGCGGAGTTGGTCACGACCGCGCCGCCCAGCACATCCGAGTGGCCGCCCAGGTACTTCGTAGTGGAGTGCAGCACGTGATCCGCGCCCAGCTCCAAAGGATTCTGCAAGTAGGGCGTGGCGAAGGTGTTGTCGACGACGATCTGGGCGTCGCCAGCCGCCTTGACTGCCTTAGCGACCGCAGCGATATCCGTGATTGTTGTCGCCGGGTTGGTCGGGGTCTCCAACCAAATCAGCTTGGTGTTCTCCTTCAATGCCGCCTCTACCGCCGCGGTATCGGCGGTGTTGACGATGGACAGCTCGATGCCCCACTGGCCATAGTCGTGGTGCAGCAAGCGGTACATGCCGCCATAGGCATCGTTGCCCAGAATCACGTGGTCACCCGGACGCACGAGGATGCGGATGAGGGTATCGACGGCCGCCATGCCCGTGGCGAAACAGCGGGCGTAGTCAGCATTCTCTAGCGCCGCGAGGGTCTTCTCGAGGGAGTGAACGGTGGGGTTGGCCACGCGGCCATACTCGTAGCCGCCGCGCAGCTGCGCGAGGCCGTCCTGCTGGAACGTGGTGGAAGCGTAGATCGGTACGTTGATGGATCCCATGTGGGGATCCGGCTGGTAACCGGCATGGATGGAACGGGAGGAAAAGCCAAGGGTGCGGTTGTCAGTCATGAGGCACAAGTCTAGACCAAGCTGTTCAGTTGGGAGAAAGACGAGCTTTTTATATTCAGTTCTCTTCCCTACCATCGGTAGGCGTCAGTCGTGAGCGAAAGAAGAAAGGACATACGTGACCAGACTCACCGCAAGCTTAGGCTCCGCCGCCGAGACGACCAGCGGGGCCGTCGACGCGGTCACCCGTTGGTGGCAGACCGAGAACATGCAATCCTGGCTCATCGACAAACCCATCGGCATCGCGCTCATCCTCATCGTCGCCGTCATCGGCAACTGGCTGCTGCGCCGGCTTATCAGCAAGCTGGCGGATAACAGCATCAAAAAGGGCAAGCTCAGCTCGCCGCTTTCCCCGCGGAAGGTGCACCGCGAGACCGACAAGGTTCTCGCGCAAACACAAGAGGCACGGCGCACCTCCCGCATCCAAACGCTCGCCGGCGTAGGCCGCTCCGCGGTCGCCATTTTTGTCTGGGTCTGGGCAGTGTTGGCCATCTTGGACAAGCTCGGCGTCAACGTCGCCCCGCTCGTGGCCTCTGCCGGTGTGGTTGGTGTCGCCCTTGGTTTCGGCGCGCAAGCGCTGGTCAAGGACTTCCTCTCCGGCATCTTCATGCTCATGGAGGACCAGTACGGCATCGGTGACACCATCGACCTCGGCAACGGGGTCTTCGGTGATGTCGAGTCCATCTCCCTGCGCATTACCACCGTCCGCGATATCGACGGCGCGCTGTGGTACGTACGCAACGGCGAAATCCTGCAGGTGGCCAACCATTCCGACCGCTACTCCGTGGCCCGCGTCCAGGTCCCGATTGCGCTGAGCAACGATCCCACGCGAGCAGTCGACGTCATCACGTCCGCAGCCGAGGAGGCCGCCCGCGATCCCGAAATCAAGGACTACATCCTGGCCACGCCCACGGTCAACGGCATGTCCGGCCTTGAGGTCGACCACATGTCCTACCGTGTGTCGGTCAAGACGCTGCCAGGCAAGCAATGGGATGTGCAGCGCGCGATGCAGGCGAAGATCCTCACAGCCATGCACGAAGAGGGGATCACCACCCCCTACCCGCGCGGGATGGCTATCTTTGATCTGGAAGAACCCGGCCTGACGCGAAAGGAAGACTAGACGTGCAGCCAACGAGCGTGTACGAGGCCATTGGCGGAATGGAGACCTTTGAGAAACTCGTCGGTGGTTTCTACGCCCAGGTGCGCGAAGACGATCTCATCGGGCCGATGTACCCCCAGCAAGACTGGGAAGGCGCACAGCAACGCTTGACCTGGTTCCTCGTGCAGTATTGGGGAGGTCCGCAGCTCTTCTCCGAACAGCGCGGCCACCCGCGCCTGCGCATGCGGCATGCGCCCTACCCCATCGACATAGCTGCCCATGATCGCTGGCTCGAACTCATGGGCAACTCCCTGGCGCAGATCGACGAGGACACCATCCCGCCCGCTTACCGCGCCATGATCTGGGACCACATGGAGCGAGTCGCGGCGATGCTCATCAACCGCGCCCCTTAAAGCCCGAAGGCCTCCTTCACCGGCTGGGAGACCAGTTCTCCCCCGCGGGTCATAAGCCCATCGGCCAATCCCGAGAAGCGCTCCACAGCACCGTCGAAGCCGTCGGCAGCCACTGCGCGAATGTAGGGCAGAGTGGCAGAACCCAGCGCACGGGCAGAGGTGTTCGCCACCGCGCCGGGCATATTGGCCACGCAATAGAAGATGGTGTCGTGCACCTTGAAGGTGGGATCGTCGTGGGACGTCTTGCGGGAGTTTTCGAAGCAACCGCCTTGGTCAATGGCGACGTCGACAAGCACTGCCCCCTTCTTCATCCGCTGGACCACGTCTTCGCGCACCAGCTTCGGGGCCGCCGCGCCCGGAACCAGGACTGCACCGATGACCAGATCTGCCTCCAGCAGCTCGGACTCCAGCGCCGCGGGGTCCGAGACAATCGTGCGCACGTTTCCATGGTACTGCTCGTCGAAGCGCTGCAGCACGTGCGGGTCAAGGTCCAGCACGGTTACCTCCGCGCGCAATCCTTGCGCCATCGCCACCGCCGAAGCTCCCACCTGGCCACCACCGATGACGACAACGCGGGCCGGGCGCGTGCCCGGCACACCGGCTACCAGCAATCCGCGCCCGCCCTCAGTAGACAGCAGGTGGTGCGCGCCCTCAGTAACCGCCAGGCGGCCAGCCACCTGGGACATCGGTGTCAGCAGCGGCAGCGTGCCCCGGGAATCGGTCACGGTTTCATAGGCCACGGCCGTCGTACCGGCCTTCATGAGCGCTTCCGTCAACGGGCGATCCGCAGCCAGGTGCAGGTAAGTAAACAGCAGGAGGTCTTCGCGCAGGTAGCCGTACTCGGATTCGAGAGGCTCCTTGACCTTGACCACCATATCCGCCGCCCAAGCCTCCGCAGCGGAAGGGACAATGGTCGCGCCGACGGCTTCATAGTCGGAGTCCGGGAATGAGGCGCCTTCCCCGGCCGCTGTTTCCACCAGGACCTCGTGACCGTCCTTGATCAAGATGTCCGCGGCACTAGGAGTAAGGGCGACGCGGTTTTCGTTGTTCATGATTTCTTTGGGTACAGCAATACGCATGGTGAGAGCCATCTCCTTTTGTTGAAGAAAACTGAATTCGACCCCTTCAGAGTAACGCAGATCACCTCCTGCGTGCGTCGCTCTTGTTCACCGAGCGGGGTGATTCTTGAAGAATTAGTATGCGGAGCATGAGCACACTAGGTGATGTACGGCGCTCCTTCCTCCCCCTCGGGTGGACTGCGTTCGGCGGGCCGGCTGCCCACCTGGGTTATTTCCGCGCTGAGTTTGTCAGCCGCCGGAAGTGGCTCAGCGATTCCGCCTACGCCGATCTCGTGGCCATGTCCCAGTTTCTCCCCGGCCCGGCTAGCTCGAAGGTCGGGATGGCGCTGGGCTACGGGCGCGCGGGCCTCCTGGGCCTCATCTACTCATGGTTCCTGTTCACCTTCCCCTCCGCACTCATCCTCGCCTTGTTTGGGCTCCTCGTTGCGCCCAACAGTGGGTGGATCCAGGGCATCTTAGGGGGACTCCTCGCTGCTGCCGCCGGTGTGGTGGTCCACGCCATCGTGGGGATGGCAAAGAAGCTCCTGCTTACCCCCACCGCGTGGGCGCTTGCACTCATCAGCGCCGCCGTGCTGCTCGTCGCCGGGTCCGCGTGGCAGCTGGCTGTCCTCGCCGTGGCTGGGCTGCTGGGAGCCACCGTGTTGAGAACATGGCTGCCGACGACCTCGGCGCCCGCCGCCGATAGTGGCCTGCGCGCGGTGCCCGCCCGCCTGGCGTGGGGCTGTGTAGCAGCGTTCTTCCTCCTGTTGGGCGGGCTGGCGGTGGGGGCACAGCTTAGCGACGCCTACCTCATCACCCGCGCCAACGCCTTCTACCAGTCCGGCGCCCTGGTCTTTGGGGGCGGGCACGTGGTCCTGCCGTTGCTGGAGGAGCAGTTCGTCGGCGCTGGCTGGCTGAGCCAGCAGGAGTTCCTCGCGGGATACTCGGTAGCACAGGGCGTGCCGGGGCCGCTGTTTACCTTCGCGTCTTACCTTGGGGCGGTCGACGGCGGAATCGGCGGAGCGCTCCTAGGGACCGTTCTCATTTTCGTGCCGGGCGCCTTACTCACGCTCGCGGCTTTGCATTTGTGGACGCGCTGGAATCATCTTGGTTGGCTGCGCGGCGCGTTCTCGGCCATCAACGCAGCCGTGGTCGGCCTGCTCATCGCGGCGCTCTGGGATCCCATCATCACCCACGGGGTGACAGGTTGGGCTTCGGCGCTCATTGCGGTGGGCGCGGGCATAGCCCTCTTCTGCAAGGCGCCGCCGTGGACGGTCGCCGTCGGCGCCGCATTGGCGGGATTCGTACTGCTCTAGAACAGTGACAGCCGCGTCGAATGGTAGACGCTGCCATAAGGCGCGTCGAGGCGCACCCACCGGCCCTTGCCTGCCACGCGCAAGTGACGGGGGATCTTGAGTGATGCGGCAAACCCCGGAATGAGGCCGAGGCTGGTGCAGGCGAAGATCATCCGCATGGGAATCTCCACCTGCGCCTCCGAGCTCTCCACGGTGAGCACTGTCTGATTCAACAGGCTTTTTGGCGGGCCCATCGGCCCTGAGAACTGGCGGGCCAGCTGGCGGCCCTTATCGGCGAGCTCGCGCACGACGTCGACCGGCAAGGAATCGATCTCGCGGAATCCCTGCGCCGGCGGTAACGCGCCTGGCCACGATGGATCGCGCGCAGGCCCCAGCGAAAGCTCCACCCCGTCCTCCGCAAGGACAGGGTCGGGGGCGGTGTGGAGGGCGTCGGCAAGCGCTTGCGCGGACACCACTGCCCCGTCGCGGCCCACGGTGCCTCCGCACCGCCGTGCCACAACGACATCGAAGGGCGTCGTGACAAAGACCTCGACCTGGTTGGCGTCATGCTGGCGCAGACGCACCGAGGCCGAGGCATCGAGCCCCGTCGCGCGGGCGAGGAGAGCACGCAGCCCTCCCCCGCCGCTACGCACCCGGAGAGTCTCACTCTCCATGATCGCGCTGCTCATCCAGCTCGACGACGGCGTGTTCCAGGATGATGTTGCGCTCTTCCTCAGTAACCTCGCGCGGCATCTGTGTACCCGGGTCGATGGCGACCTGCACGCAGTCGATGACACAGGCCACCTGGCCCTGGGCATCCTTGATCTTTTGGCGGGTGGTGAAGGACGTGGTGCCAAGACGCACCACCGTGGTTTCCACCGTGACCGTGCCGTGCTGCCCATCCCATTTAATGGGGCGGACATAGTCCGCGTCGATATGGCGGACGAATGCCACCATGTTGACACCGCGGGCGTAGAAGTTGTGCATGGCAAAAGCCAAGCGCGCCTCCTGCGCCAGCTCGATGAAATTGGAGTTCATCATGTGGCCGTACATGTCGAAGTCCGACCAGCGCACACCTACGGTGAGCGCATGGACATTGTCCGTGGTCTTTTCCGACACAACCTTTTGAGCGGACATTCCAGGTTCCTTTCGGAGTTCTTCCTCTGAGTGTTAGGGCAAGTTCGCCCTAACGGCTGAGCTTGCGGTGGGTAACGCGAGACGGGCGGGCAGCTTCCTCACCGAGGCGCTCAACCTTGTTCTTCTCGTAGTCACCGAAGTTGCCCTCGAACCAGAACCACTGACCTTCTGCCACGTTGCCCTCCCAGGCCAGGATGTGAGTACAGGTGCGGTCGAGGAACCAGCGGTCGTGAGAAATAACCACGGCACAGCCGGGGAACTTCTCCAGGGCGTTTTCCAGCGAGCCCAGGGTTTCCACGTCCAAGTCGTTCGTCGGCTCATCGAGGAGGATCAGGTTGCCGCCCTCTTTAAGGGTCAGGGCCAGGTTCAAGCGGTTGCGCTCACCGCCGGAGAGAACCTTGGAAGGCTTCTGCTGATCGGCACCCTTGAAACCGAAAGCGGAGAGGTAGGCGCGGGACGGCATTTCGTTCTGGCCGACGTGAATGTAATCCAGCCCGTCGGAGACTACCTCCCACACGGTGGCCTCGGGGTCGATGTTCTCGCGGCCCTGGTCAACATAGGACAGCTTGACGGTCTCGCCGACGTCCACGCTGCCGGAATCCGGCTGCTCCAGACCCACGATGGTCTTGAACAGCGTGGACTTACCAACACCGTTCGGGCCGATCACGCCGACAATGCCGTTGCGCGGCAGGGTGAAGGACAAGTCCTTGATGAGCACACGATCATCGAAGCCCTTGGTCAGGTTCTTGACCTCTACCACCTTGTTGCCCAGGCGCGGCGGGGTCGGAATCTGGATCTCCTCAAAGTCCAGCTTCTTGTACTTCTCGGCTTCCGCAGCCATCTCCTCGTAGCGCTGGAGACGGGCCTTGTTCTTGGCCTGGCGGGCCTTCGCACCGGAGCGAACCCATGCGAGCTCGTCCTTGAGGCGCTTCTGCAGCTTCTTGTCCTTGGCACCGGCAATTTCCAGACGCTCAGCCTTCTTCTCCAGGTAGGTGGAGTAGTTGCCCTCGTAGGGATAGAGCTTGCCGCGGTCAACCTCACAGATCCAGCCCGCGACGTGGTCGAGGAAGTAACGGTCGTGGGTCACGGCCAGGACCGCACCCGGGTAAGACTCGAGGTGCTTCTCCAGCCACTGGACAGACTCGGCGTCCAGGTGGTTCGTGGGCTCGTCGAGCAGCAGCAGGTCGGGCTCACTCAGCAACAGCTTGGCCAGCGCGACGCGGCGGCGCTCACCACCGGAGAGGTTGGTTACCGGGGCATCGGACGGCGGGCAGCGCAGTGCTTCCATAGCCTGCTCGATCTTGGAATCGACCTCCCAGGCATCGGCAGCGTCGAGCTCCTCCTGCAGCTTGCCCATTTCCTCCATGAGCTCGTCGGAGTAATTGGTGGCCATCTCCTCCGCGATCTCCTCGAAGCGCTGCTTCTTCTGGAAGATTTCACCGAGGCCTTCTTCGACGTTTTCGCGGACCGTCTTCTCCTCATTGAGCGGCGGCTCCTGGAGGAGGATGCCGACCGTCTTGCCCGGATCCAGGAAAGCCTCACCGTTGGAAGGCTGATCAAGGCCGGCCATGATCTTCAGGATCGAGGACTTACCTGCACCGTTGGGGCCCACGACGCCAATCTTGGCGCCCGGGTAGAAAGCCATGGTGACGTTGTCCAAAATAACCTTGTCACCGATGGCCTTACGCACGTTTTTCATCGTGTAGATGAATTCGCCCATGTTTCACCCTTTGCTTCTGTCAGGATTGGTAAATAACAGTACAAAGACTACATCACATGGGCGGCGGTGGTCCTCTGTCCTTAGACCATCGCGTCCTCAGGTTCCGGTTCGACGTGTGACTCGGCCGCGGACTGCGCTTGCTGACGGTCCGCCGCGGTGTCCTGCGGAGTATCTCCCGACTGCAGGGCAGCCGGCATTGCTTCATTCTCCGTGGTGCTGGGTGGCGCCGTGTAATCTACGTCCGGCACCGGTGGATTCTCCCCCAGCCAGAGGGCTTCACTGCCCTCCTCGCCGTAGGAGGTGCCAATTTTGGTGGAGGTAATGCAGAAGCGGTTGAGGTCGAGCCCCACGTGCGCAATCTTGATATAGGTCCTAGAACGCGTCGCTCCGCGCTGATCCTCCCACCGATCCGTGACGATGGAGCCCATAACAAAGACCGGCATGCCCTTAAACAGGGACTTCTTGACGTTGATGGCGCACTGGCCCCACACCTCGCCGTCGATATAGTTGAGGTCCAGCTCTCGCCACACCGTCTTGCCTTCTTCATCCTTTTCCGGAACGCTGCGGGAGGAGGCAAAGCGCAGGCGGGCTTTGTACATGGTGTCGCTAATCTTGGTCAGGTGCGGGTCGTGGGTCAAACGCCCAGTAAGTGAGATTGGGTATTGAGACATTGCGTGATTCCTTTGCCATGTGTGGTTGGTGATCTTCTTGAGTGCGAGGAAGCAATACGCCTCCCTTACCTCGCATCATCGCCACCGATCACCGCACCCGCAATGGCGTCACCGCCAACCTGTGGATAACTTGTTGAAAGAATCAACAAAATATCCATTCGCACAGTTCAAAGACCCTTTTCCATCACCCTGGACGCGCCAGCTCTCTAGTGCTGGCGGAAGCTGGAATCGTCGCCTTCGTTCATTTGCTTGAGCATGGCATTATAGCTTGCCAAGTCGGCATCGCCGTCAACATCCGCCTTAGCATCGTGGCGGCGAGCAGTGGCGCGATCCTCTCGCAGCCAATCCAGGAATAGTGAACCAAACACGATCACCAGCGGGAACTGGCCAAAGCCCCACGAAATGCCACCGCCGGTCCGCTGATCCGTGACAAAGTCCGGGTTCCACGGCAGGTTCAAGGATTCATAGAAATCCAAGCCCAGAATAACCTGCATCTGCATGAGGTAGACACCGGCGAATAGATGCAGAGGCATCGACACAAACAGGATAAGCAGGCGAACGCCAGTGGGCGCGCGCCATGGCAACGGATCCGGGCCAATAACCTCCCAGTAGTAGATGTAGCCGGAAATCAGGAAGACCCAGTTCATGATGACGTGCCCGGCATGTTCCGAAATGGCAACTTCGTAGAAGCTCGGAAAGAGGTAGAGCACGTAGAGAATGGCCAGAAACTGCAGGACATTGACCGCCGGATGCGTCAGGACGCGCAGCGTGGTGGATTTGGTGAGGGCGACAGCGGCGTCGTGAAGCGTGGGCTTGCCCGGCTCACCCGGTTCAAACGCCTCCATAACCAAGGTCACTGGGGCACCCAACACGAGGCAGAGCGGAATCGCCATGGACAAAATCATGTGCACCAGCATGTGCATGGAGTACAGCGCCGGCATGTACAGACCAATACCGTTGCTCATGATGATGGTCATGCCCAACGAGCCCACCAGGAACCAGGTCGTGCGCCCCGCCGACCACGTCAGCCCACGCCGCTTCAGACGCCAGAGCGCGTACAGGTAGAAGCCGGCTAGCACGAGTCCGAGCGAGCCAAACATGAGGTCGAAGCGGAACATGGTCCACACGTTGGTGAACGTGGGGGCGTCGAAAAGCTCGTAGCCCACCAGGATTTGCATGGCGTTGAGGTTCGGATCCCGCGGTGGCGGGGGCGGCGTGCGACCCATCGAGATGGCCACGCCGACTGTGGCCGCCATGATAAGAACCTCCACCACCGACACCCGAATAAACAGGCGCGGCGCGCGTTTCAGCTGGGGAATGGTGACCCGGCGATGCACAAAGCCTATGGCCGCGAGCACCACCGTGAGCACTGTTTTGCTCAACACCAGCAAGCCATAGCGAGTGGTGAATAAATCCCCTAACTCAACGCGGATGAGCGCGTTGACCACACCGGTCGCCGCCAACCCCAAGATGGACAGCAGCGCAACCGTAGAATAACGGCGAACCGCCACGCCCATGTCAGGCCCTAGGCGGCGGCCATGCGCAATGAGGCCCATGAGCCCACCGACCCACAGCATGATGAAGAACAGGTGCAAAAGCAGTGAGTTCGTGCCGTAGTCATGGTCGCCGCCAGAGGCCGAGTGCCCCTCCATCCCGAGGGGCACCGTGAGCAACAGGGACAGGAAGAACGTAGCGACCTGTCCCGCCCACGTGCGCGCAACAAACCCCGCTACGGCGACGAGCGCTGCGATCCCCGCGGTAAGGAGCCAGACCTGCGACGCCGCAATCTGGCCCACCGCCATGCCCATCAGCTCCGGGTTAAGAACCTGGCGCAACGGGGTACCGGTGAGATCCGACATGACGAGGGGAACCTCGAGCAAGGACACCACCGCGGCTCCCACAGCGGCCCAGGCACCGGTCCGCGCAGCGATGTGCCCGTCGACGGTGAGGCGCGCCTTGATCAAACGCTCGTTGTCCTTATCTGGCACGGCCGGGTAAATCAAGAATGCGCTGGACATGAATGAGCCGATAGACAGGGCCATCAGCATCCAGGCGACGGCACGGAAGAAGGGCAGACCAAAGGTCGTGACGCGCCCCGGGTCCGGGATACCGAGGGCAGCGAGCGAATCTGCAAGGAAGAACAGGGAAATGATCCCGCCCACGAGACCGGCGAAGACGACGAAAGAAAGATTCAACAAACGGGAGGGCCGCGCTCCCGACGCCGAGTGCGCCAGCCCCGGCGAGTACTGTGAGCTGGTGTTTTCCTTCTCAGTGTGCATGGTGGGCAGTCTACCGCCACACATGTTCTCTTACCTAAAAGGTAGACAACTCTCAGCTTTCGGGTAGTCTTCACTTATGGACTCACGCCAGCTTCATCACTTTCGAACCGTCGTGGACCACGGTTCGTTTACGCAGGCCGCGGAATCGCTGCAGCTCACACAACCTTCCCTGAGCCTTACCGTGCGCAAACTCGAAAAAGATCTCAACGTGAAGCTGCTCTCCCGCGGGCGCGGCGGAGTCCAAACAACGGAGGCTGGGGATTACCTCTATGGTGTCGCGACCTCGATCGATTCCCTCCTCAACACCGCTGCCGTGCGCCTAGCCGAGATTGCGTCGGGCAGTGCCGGGTCAGTCACACTGTGCTCCGCGCCCGAGTTCAATTGGCTGTATATGCCGGCGGTTCTGCGCCGCATGCGGCAACGGGCGCCAGAGGTAAGCGTTTCCTTAAAGGACTTAGAACCTACCGCCACGCTCAAGCAGGTCCTGGATGGCTCCGTGGAGATCGGTATCATCCTCACCACCAACCCACAGCGGTTCCGCCAAGACTACGGCACACAGCTCACCATTGACTGCGCCGCCGAGATGGACCTGCGCGTCGCACTCCCCCAACGCCTGGCGGACCTACCCGACCCCGTCCAGCTCTCCGATCTTGCCGCCGAAACGTGGCTCCTGCCGCCGCGCTGTCCGGAGCTCAGCAGCCTGCCCGAAGTGTTGGACCAGGTATGGGCCGCGGCCCCGCTCAGCAAACCTATGGGCGTCCAGGAAATTTCCACGCTGCAAACAGGCTTGCCGCTCGTTGCCGGCGACTATGGCATCAGCCTCATGCCGCACACCGCGCAGGCTTTGGGCCAAAGCGGCGTTCATTTCCGCCGCGTTGCGGAAACGCTGCCTACTATGCAGGCGCTTCTCATCCACCGTACGGACCGTGCATTGAGCCCGGCAGCGCGCACGTTGGTCTCCACCCTCCTCAGCACCAGCACCGAATCAACACCAGCAGTAGCCCGATAGTCTGACTTCGCTCTCCGGTGCGTTATGATGGCTCGGTACGCCTCCATAGCTCAGTGGATTAGAGCAGTGGGTTTCTACCCCATGTGTCGCGGGTTCGAATCCTGCTGGGGGCACGCAGGTCAGAGCCACTTTTTGGCGTTTCATTAAGCCTTAGAAAGTGGCTTTTGGGCACAATTTAGGCACTCTTCTATGGACATTACCCTCGCCACTTTTGACTACGCCCCGGAATCCGCGCTGCGCGGACTGCGCTTTAGTAACGCCTGGGTGCCGTCGCCAAGCTATGCGGAATCGCGCCGCGGGGTGCTCACCGGACAGTACCCGCAGCGCGGCGCCACCACCCGTATCACGGAGATTTTCGCGGCCGCCGGCTTCGAGGCCCGAGAAGATGCCCTCCCCGCGTCCTCACCGGTCTTTCGCCTCCTCGAGCAGCCGCATCCCCAGCTGCTGGGTGACCTGGAGGGCGTCGTGGCGGTCTGTTCCCTACAGGGCGAGAAGTCCGCGATGTCCCTCCTATGGCCCGGCGTAGCGGAGTCTGGGGTCTGCGCAGAGCTCGTCTCCCCTCTCGACCTAGCGCCCACGCTTGCGGCAATCGCGGGGCTGGATGTGCGCCCCAACGCCCCGCTGTCCTTCGACGGTCTCAATCTGGTTCCGGTGCTCCGCTACGGCGCCTCCGGGCACGCAGCACTCTTCTTCGACAACGGCGTACGTATGCAGGACGCCGTGCTTGTCGACGTCTCCGCTTCCCCGCCCAGCGCCTTGCCGCGTCTGCAGGAGGAGTGGGAAACGTGGAAGAGGTTTATGGCTTTCGGCCCGCTGCAGTAGCTACTCCACCGGGATAACAACCCAGAGGATGAGATAGAGCAGGATTCCTGAGAAGCCCAGCAGAGTCGCAACAACGAAGAGAATGCGCACCAGGGTCGGATCGAGGTTGTAGGTCTGCGCAATGCCGCCGCAGACGCCGCCGAGCATCGTGTCAGTAGTGGAACGAGTTAAACGTTGGTTGGTCATGATGTCTCCTTTCGCTTTCTATTATCCAGAGTTGGGGCCGAGGAGACATCAGTGTTTACCCTGATTTAGACCCTGAGTGCTCTACGCTGGGTGGAGACTTCCCACCCCTGAGAGAAAGGACGCCGTTTCATGGCTCACTCCCCTGGGCTGCCCGCCCCTACCCGCTCGTCGTATGCGCTGCTAACTGGTGCCAGCCAGGGCATTGGCGCTGCGATGGCCAAAGATCTGGCCGCTCGCGGCTACAACGTCATTCTCGTTGCTCGCCGTGAAGAGGTCCTCGAATCCATCGCTGCGGACCTACGCTCCCGTCACGAGGTTGATGCCATTGCGCTGGCTGCGGATCTCTCCGAGGCGGCGGACGTTGACCGCGTTATCGAGTTCATGGCGGGCAAGAAAATCTCCATCATCGTTAACTCGGCGGGCATCGCCAGCTTTGGCAAGTTCATGGATCAGGACTGGGACTATGAAACCCGGCAGTTCGATCTCAACGGCAAGGCCGTTCACCGTCTGACCCGTGCCGCACTGGAGCAGATGCTGCCGCGGCGCAGCGGCGCTATTTGTAACGTGGGCTCGGCTGCGGGCAACGTCTCCATTCCGAACAACGCCACCTATGTTTTCACCAAGGCAGGTGTCAATGCCTTTACTGAGGCCCTGCACTATGAGCTCAAGGGCTCGGGCGTGACCTGCACCCTGCTGGCCCCTGGCCCGGTGCGCGATGCTGTTATCCCCGAGGAGGAGCAGTCCATCGTGGATAAGGTCGTCCCGGACTTCTTGTGGACCACCTACGAGTCCTGCTCCGAAGAAACCCTCGAGGCCATGGCCCGCAACCAGCGGCGCGTGGTCCCCGGCCCGCTCTCCAAGGTAATGAATGCACTGGGCAAGATTGTGCCGACCCCGATTGTTGCGCCGATCATCGGCAGCTTCTATTCCAAGATGGCCTAGGACACGACAAAGCCCGCTCTCTTTGGGAGAGCGGGCTTTTGCGTTACTTAACCCTGGAGCGGCGAGTCCTGCGCAATGGCTTTCTGCGCGGCCTCCTGGCGGGCGAGCTTGCGCTCTACCCAGAACTCAGCGTTCTTGATTCCCAGCGCCTCTGGGTCAAACTGCGGGTCCTTGCCGGCAGCCTTCTGTGCGCTGTAGTCCTTGAGGCACTTGAGAGCCGGGACCTGCAGGAAAAGAATGGCGATGATGTTGAGCCATGCCGTTGCACCAACACCGATGTCACCCAGCGCCCAGGCGGAACCCGGAGTCGTCGTCGCGCCAACGACCACGGACACCACGAGGAGAATACGCAGAATCCAGACGAGCGCGCGGCGGGTGGTCTTGTTGCTGATCCAGCGGTTGAAGTAGGTCAGGTTGACCTCCGCCATGTAGTAGTACGCCAGGACGGTAGTGAAGGCGAAGAACGCAATGGCGATGGCGATGAAGCTCGGGCCGAAACCTGCCAGCAAGGTGTCGAGGCCGTGCTGGACAAAGCCCGGTCCAACTTCAACGCCATCCGGGAGGGAGCCTGCGTAACGCACAGGGCCTTCCTCCGACTCGCCCTCGAAGACCTTGTACATGTCAGTGGAGATGATGATGAACGCGGTAGCGGAGCACACGAAGAGGGTGTCAATGTACACCGCGAAAGCCTGCACGAAGCCCTGCTTCGCTGGGTGGGAAACCTCTGCCGCCGCGGCCGACTGCGGGCCGGTACCCTGGCCTGCCTCGTTGGAGTAAATACCGCGCTTCACGCCCCACATGATGGCCGAGCCCAACAGGCCAGAGAAGGCCTGCTCGGCGCCGAAGGCGGACTTGAAGATCATGCCGAAGACCTCAGGGATCTGGTTGAAGTTCATGATCAGAATGATGATGGCGAAGAGAATGTACGCAGCCGCCATGAACGGAACCACGAGGGACGCGAAGTTAGCGATACGCTTGACGCCACCGATAATGATGATGGCCAGAATTCCGCCCAGAACCAGCGCAGACCAACCAACTTCGATGCCCCAAGCATTCTTAACGGCGGCAGCCACACCGTTAGCCTGGATACCAGGCAAGAAGTAGCTGGTAGCAAGGATCATCGCAATAGCGAAGACGATGCCGTAGACCACCATGAACGGGCCGGCCTTGGTGTGTTTATAGGCCTTTTCGATGTAGTAGGCCGGGCCACCGCGGTACTCGCCGG
Source organism: Corynebacterium hiratae (assembly GCF_009708045.1). Taxonomy (NCBI): domain Bacteria; kingdom Bacillati; phylum Actinomycetota; class Actinomycetes; order Mycobacteriales; family Corynebacteriaceae; genus Corynebacterium; species Corynebacterium hiratae. The sequence goes on from NZ_VIOG01000002.1 coordinate 179,103, forward strand.
TGTCCTGATCCTTCTCCTTGTAGACCTGCGCCAAGGTACATTCCACGAAGGACGTTGCGGAACCCAGCAGCGCCACCGCCCACATCCAGAACACAGCGCCCGGGCCACCGAAGGCGATAGCCGTCGCAACGCCGGCGATGTTGCCTACGCCGACGCGTCCGGCCAGTGAAATCATGAGCGATTGGAAGGACGAGACACCCGCCTCGGAGCTCTCGCCGTCCTTGAGCTGTTTAATCATGTCCGGAATGCAGCGTATCTGCAAGAATTTGGTCGCCAACGTGAAGTAGATACCTGCGCCGAGACACAAAAAGACAGCGCTGGTGACCAGATAAGGGCATTGAGGGTGTCGAGAAAGGCTGACATCGGTGGGTAACCATCCTTCGCAATATGTGAGTGCCATCACGTTAAAGGCTGTCCTAATAATGTCCCATCGACTGAGGCTTTCGTGAGCGAAATCATGAAAAAGTTGAGAAAAGGGCGTACCGTAACCTCCGCAATCACCACAAATCACCAGTTCACATCGTTTAAGAAGCGCCTCCCCCGCCAACAGATCTGACCTACCCCCATCTACCCCCGCCCTGGCACCTCCCGAACCTCGCCCAAGGAGAAACTATGGTGGATCCCATGAGTGATATCCCCGCTAAGAATGATCGCCTTGTCTGGATCGATCTGGAAATGACCGGACTGGAACCACAGCGCCACGTCATCGTGGAAGTTGCCGCCGTGATAACCGACGCCGAGCTGAACATCCTTGACGACGGCATCGACCTCGTCGTGCACGCCACGGAGGAACAACTCGCGGAGATGGACGACTTCGTCACCACAATGCACGCAAACTCCGGGTTGGACAAGGAAATTCGGGAATCCACGCTCACGATCGAAGAAGCAGAGGACGCAGTGCTGAAGCTCGTCGAAAAGCACTGCGATCCGAGCCACCCTGCACCCTTGGCAGGCAATTCAATCGCCACAGACCGCGCTTTCATCCGCGCCTACATGCCACGTCTGGATGCCGCGCTGCACTACCGAATGATTGATGTTTCCACTATTAAAGAGCTCGCCCGCCGCTGGCACCCGCGGGCTTATTACAACCAACCGGAAAAGGGAATGGCGCACCGGGCACTTCAGGACATTATCGAGTCCATCCGCGAGCTCGATTTTTACCGCCGCAGTGTTTTCCGCACCGACGACGGCCCCTCCTCCACGGAAGCCGAGGAACTGAAGGCCGCTACAACCACCGATTACCAGGCGTTTTTGTAAAACCGACGACGTGGGTTAACCTGTATCTCGTTGCTTTCGGGCAACGATGGTGGCTGTAGTTCAGCTGGTAGAGCACCAGGTTGTGATCCTGGGTGTCGCGGGTTCGAGCCCCGTCAGCCACCCCGAATAGACCCCGCATTCTGCTTGAGCAGGATGCGGGGTTAACTTTTTGCGCCGAACCACCCTAGCCTTGGATATGTTAGCCTTACCTAATCTAGTATTGTGTAGGCTCCCGCCCTCACAGCAACTCAAGTATCCCGAAGGACAGTGATAACAATGGCTGCCCAAACTAAAGAAGCGGCGCCGAAGCGCAAGCCCCGCAAGGCGCATGAAGCGACCGTGATTGGTCGTCACCAAGTCTCTCCGGATTTGGTTCGGTTGAGCATGAACTCCCCGGCTTTTGTGGGCAAAGAGCTGGAGTTTACGGATCACTACATCAAGCTGTTGTTCGTGCCACAAAGCGCTGACTACTCTTGGCCATTTGATGTCCAGCAGATTCGTGAAGAGCAGCCGCGTGATAAACACCCAATTCTCCGCACCTATACCCTGATCAACCTGAACCCGGAAACCGGGGACTTCGACGTTGACTTTGTCACCCACGGTGATTCCGGCTTGGCCGGTCCATGGGCACGAGTAGCTGAGGTCGGAGAGAAGATCGGTTTCCTCGGCCCAGGTGGCGCGTGGGGCCCCACCGAAGAGTATGCGCACTTTGTGTTCGCCGGTGATGAATCCGCGGCACCGGCCATCGGTGCCGGCTTGAAGCGTCTCCCCGAAGGCGCGACTGCAACTGCATACATCGAGATCGCGGCCGAAGACCGCACGTTTGAACTCCCCACCCGCGAGGGCGTGGAGGTCATTTGGGTGGTCCGCAATGGCGCTACCCCCGGTACTGAGCTATCCCGCGTGGTGTGCGAAGCTGGTATCCCTACGGGGAAGACAACCAGCTGGTTCATCCACGGTGTCGCCGAGATGATCAAAGAGCTGCGTCGCTTCCTTTTCGTGGAATCTGGAATTCCCAAGGAAGACGTTTCTATCTCTGGCTACTGGCGCATCGGCATGACTGAGGACCAGTGGCAGGCCTCCAAGCGCGAATTCAACGCCGAAATTGAAGCCGAAGAAGACAAGGCCAAAGCCTAAATCTCGCTCGCACGTTAGACTGCGGCAATGATCGATTTCACCGCCTCCGCAGACATCGTCGCTCCCCAACTGCTGGGAATGGTGCTGACGCACAACGGCGTCTCCATTCGCATCACAGAGGTGGAGGCCTACCTCGGCTCAGGCGATGAGGCCTCGCACACCTTTAACGGACGTACCCCACGCAACGCCGCCATGTTCGGTCCGCCCGGCCGCCTCTACGTCTATGTGTCCTACGGCATCCACCGGAACGGCAATATCGTTTGTGCACCCGAGGGGACCGGCGAGGGCTGCCTGCTGCGGGCCGGCGAAGTAATCGACGGTATAGACCTCGCGTACCAGCGGAGGGGCGACACGGAGTTTCATAATCTCGCCCGCGGCCCTGGCAATGTGGGCAAGGCCCTTGGTTTCAGCATCGCGGACAACGGCACGCCCGTCCTCCTCAGCGAGCGCGAGAGCGAGCCGGAGTGGGTCCGCGGGCCGCGCATCGGAATCTCGAAGAACCAAGACGCAGCCTTACGCTTTTGGATTCCCTTCGACAAGACGGTGTCGCGACGCCGCGGTCTCCCCCGCTAGTTCTTATTGGAGAGGCATGGGGGCGAACCACCCCAATCCTCACCCAACTACGCCAAGGCTGCTCGCACCAACTCTGCTGCTTGGGACGGGGTCTTTCCTACCTTTACGCCGGCCGCTTCCAGTGCTGCCTTCTTTCCTTCTGCCGTACCGGAACCGCCCGAGACGATGGCACCGGCGTGGCCCATCGTCTTGCCTTCTGGTGCGGTAAATCCAGCGATGTAGGCAATGACCGGCTTCGTCACGTGGTCCTTGATATAAGCCGCAGCGTGCTCTTCTGCATCGCCGCCAATCTCACCGATCATGATGATTGCCTCGGTGTCCGGGTCATTCTGGAATGCCTCGATCGCAGAAATATGCGTCGTACCGATGATCGGGTCACCACCGATTCCCACGCACGTGCTAAAGCCGATGTCAGAGAGCTCGTACATCATCTGGTACGTCAACGTGCCCGACTTCGACACCAAGCCAATCTTTCCCGGGTTCGGAGCGGTCTCCGCCGGGATAATGCCCGCATTGGATTCACCCGGCGTGTACAGCCCTGGGCAATTGGGGCCGATGATGCGCGTCTTGGACTCTCGCCCCAACGCATAGAGCTCCGCAGTGTCCTTCACGGGGATTCCCTCGGTGATAATCACGACGAGCTCAATGCCAGCGCGGATCGCCTCCTCCGCCGCATCCTTGGTGAACTTTGCCGGCACGAAGATGACGGTGACGTTAGCGCCTGTCGCCTGCATAGCCTCGCGCACGCTGCCAAACACAGGGATCTCGCGCCCATCAATGTCCACGCGTTCGCCTGCCTTGCGCGGGTTGACGCCACCTACGATGTTGGACCCGGACGCCAGCATGCGGCGCGTGTGCTTCATGCCTTCCGAACCCGTCATGCCCTGCACAATGATCCGCGAGTCTTTGTTGAGAAAAATCGACATATCTACTCCTAGTTCGCCAGCTCAGCAGCCCTGCGGGCAGCAGCATCCATGGTTTCAACCTGCTCCAGTTTGGGCAGGTGTGCGTCATTAAGAATCGAGCGTCCCAGCTCGGCGTTGTTGCCGTCGAGGCGCACCACGAGCGGCTTGGGTTCGATCCCCTCAGAATCCAAAATCTTGTACGCCTGCACGATGCCCTTGGCAACCTCGTCGCACGCGGTAATGCCACCGAAGACGTTAACGAAGACAGATTTCACTTGCGGGTCGCTGAGAATCACCTCAAGCCCGTTAGCCATCACTTCCGCATTGGCACCACCGCCGATATCGAGGAAGTTCGCGGGCTTCGGCTGCGATGCAAGATCCTCGCCGGCGTAGGCCACGACGTCGAGCGTTGACATCACCAAGCCAGCGCCGTTGCCGATGACACCCACCGAACCATCGAGCTTGACATAGTTCAACCCCATCTTCTGCGCCTTGAGCTCCAGCGGGTCGGTCGCACCGTGGTCTTGCAGGTCGCGGTGCTCGGGGTGGCGGAACTGCGCGTTATCATCCAGCGTGACCTTGCCATCGAGCGCAATAATTTCGCCGCTTGACGTCTTGACCAGCGGATTAACTTCCACCAGCGTGGCGTCTTCCTCGGTATAGACCGTGTAAAGCTTCTTGAACACGGGCACGAGCTTGGCGACGTCCCCCTCATCAAACCCCGCCTCATATGCCATGTCCCTAGCGAGGGTGTCCGTCATGCCGTCGAGCGGGGAGAAGCTGCGCTTAATCAGAGCGTCTGGGCGCTCCTCGGCCAGCTTTTCAATCTCCACGCCACCTTCCTTGGAGAGCATGGCCAGGTAACGGCGCTTGGTGCGATCGAGGAGGATCGAGAAGTAGTATTCCTCAGCGATGTCTGCGCCTTCTGCCACCATCACCTTGCGCACGGTGTGGCCCTTGATTTTCAGGCCCAGGATCTCGTTGGCCTTCTCCGCGGCTTCCGCGGGGCTGTGCGCTAGCTTGACTCCCCCAGCTTTGCCGCGACCACCGGTTTTGATTTGTGCCTTGACCACAACCACCGGCGTGCCCAGCTTCGTGGCTGCTTCCTCAGCCTGCACGGCCGAGGTCGCAACAATGCCCTTCAGGGTGGGAACCCCATGAGCTTCAAAGAGGTCTCGAGCTTGGTACTCGTAGAGATCCACTTCTGCCTCCATCTTTGCAGTGAATAACTAGTTCTCCACAAGATTCACCAAAACCAAGACGTGATGCAAACCACTTAACATTTGCGCCTGCGCAGTGCTTCACAAAGTGCGCAGGCATGACACAACGCCGCCCGTTGCGGGGCCACAGTATGCCAATAATGAATTAACTGACTTTACTTTCGGGGGCACCCTAGACGGTAACCCTAGGCAACGCTGTCAATAATCGCGGCCAATTCCTTCGATGCGCTCTTCATATCTTCCACGTCCTTCGCATCACCCATCGAATGCCGGAACATGTAGTTAATCACTTCCGCATTACCCACGGTGGTCACGCAAAAGAACTGCCGCAGGTCCGCCTCCGGATGCTTCGCGCAGGCAAAGTAGCGTCCACCCTCAGTGAAGTCGAGGTCCTCAAAAGGTTTGACTTCTTCGCCGTTCTCTCGCTCCTGACGTTGATAGTCCTCGGCGACGAATGAGCGCACGTCTCGCGCGGCCTGCTCATTGTCCTTCGGGCAAGGATCGGTTTCTTTCTCATCTAGATAGCTGGAACCGACCATAAACTGCAGCCCATCCGCCTGATAGAAGCGCCCCAGCCATCAGGCTCACCCGCGTCATATGTGGGGTCGTGCGCCAGGCCAGCGAATTCCTCCGGCATCGCCTCCAACAGCGCCGGGATATCGAATTCAGTCGCGCACGTACCTTCCTCAGCTGGAGCGGCAGCGCTAACGCTTGATACAAACGGGCTTGCGCTTTCGCTTTCCTCATGCGTGCTACCACCTTCCGAGGAGCACGCCACCAACGCCAACGGCGCTAGTAGCACTATCGCAGCTCGCTTATACCAGTTCATCCGGGGCCCTTTCCTTGGCAGTTTTTCCGCAAGGCTACCCCGGCAATCAACCGGGCTACTGGTTAGCGGTAGCGTTCCCCGCAGACCACGTCTCCCAGTCCATGTTCCAATCCCCCAGGCCGTCGAGCGGGCTCAACACGCCACCGCCGGTGTTGGAAACCCTCACGATATCGCCGCGCTTGACCGTGTTTTGGAACCACTGAGCAGCCTCAGTAGTCACGTTGATGCAGCCGTGGGACTGGTTGTAACTGCCCATCGCACCCACAGCCCAGGGCGCCGCGTGGACATAGATTCCGGAGTAAGACATCTGGGTCGCCCACTGAACGTCGGTCTTATAACCGCCGGCGTCGAGAGCCAGGCCAAAGGTAGTCGAGTCCATAGTGAGGGACGGGTACTGGTCACCGATGATGTAGGCGCCATTCGGGGTGTCCCACTGGCCATCCCTGCCCATCGACACCGGAATGCGGCGCAGCACCTCGCCATTCTTGAACACCGACATCATCTTCGTGTTGTTATCGACCAGCGTGATGACGCGGTCACCGATAGTGAAGTTGGTGGAGGCATCCTCGCCGCCGTAAACACCGCCGCCAAGGTTGCGGCCATACAGGTCGACGTCGACAGTCACTTTCGTGCCCGGCTCCCAGTAGTTCTGCGGGCGCCAGCGCACCTCCTGGTTATTTACCCAGTAGAACGCCCCCTCAACGGCAGGCTCGGTCTTGACCGTGATGGCCTTCTCGGCCGCCTTGCGGTCGGTGACGTAGTTGCCGAAACGCACGCCGATAACCTGGCCCACTCCTACTTCGGAGTCCGGCAGCGGGCTCAACGCCACCTCAGACACCGCCGCGGCCTGCGGGGTAGTGAAGGTGATGGTCTTGTGGGTGCCATCCTTGTCTGTGGCATCGATGGTGTAGGTGCGGTTGTACCCCAAAACTTCGGCACTCTTCCACGTGGTCGAATCACTCGACAGCTCGTCCTCCACCACTTTGCCGGCCTCGTTGGTCATCGTCACCGACTTCAGACCCGCAGGAGAAGTGACCTCGACCGGTTCGGAAGGATCGACATCACTAGCACCGTCTTTGACAGAAAACTTTAGTTGCTTCGCCTTAGCGGCTGCCGACGCCGACGCATCCGCCGCCGCACTCGCTTGGGCGTCTGCCTCAGAGTGGCTATCGGCCGGGCTGGAGTTCTCGGCCCCGCCAATGGTGCAGGCGGTCAGAAGGGAGGCAGTCGCAATGAGACTCGAGAGAAGCACTGCGGGACGTGCGGAAGGGAATAGAGAGTGCACACAAACCCCTAGCTCATAAAAGGACAAACAAGAACAAGAGTGCACTAAGCCTAACCGCCCGCACGGCCTTCTCACTAGTTAGCGCCACCGCCCTTAACCGTTTCGTTACCGGTCTTCCCCACTCCCGCATTCCACGCTTTCAAAGAAGAGAAAAGTAGCCGCTACCTAAGGAGCTCAAAAACCTTTATTCACCTGGCGATTTTACCTTTTCAGGAAGAGGGTGTTAAAGTTACATCTCGTTGCACGGCAGGCACTGAGGAAATCAGAGCCAGCTAGGTAAACACCAGCGCCATTAGCTCAATTGGCAGAGCAACTGACTCTTAATCAGTGGGTTCGGGGTTCGATTCCCTGATGGCGCACAGTTTAACCCCCTTCATCCTAGATGAAGGGGGTTTCTTCGTCTCTTAAGCCGACGACCGCGTTAAGGGGGTTAGGCCTTTAAGACCCGAAGACCTCCAAGCGCTGCGTCTTGGGCCGCCACCAGGCGGCATATTCGGCAGTGAATTCTTTATGCTCCGGCCCGGCAATCTCATCGAGGGCACGCATATAGTCAGGCACCAGCGTCCGAGGCAGGCGCAGCCCCACCGTCAGATGCGGGGTCCACCTTGGGCCGCGCCCCTCGGGGTTCGCGGCACTTATCTGGCGCGCCGCAATCTCTAGCTCATCGGTGGTCTCCAGAAGCCAGGCCACGGTCTGCTTGCTTTTCCTCCCGAATACCACCGTCCCGACGCGATGAAACAGCGCCGGCAGTAGCGGCGGCAACAGAGTGCGGGCCTTGTCGACGACTGCGGTCTCGAGCGCCGGCGCAAACGTTACCGTAATGTGCGGGCGCTGGTGCTGCACCGGAAAGCCACGCTGAGCCAGGGCAGCATAGACTTCCCGGATCGTGTCTTCATCCTCCGGGGTGAGGTACAGCAGGAGGTTCTCGGGCGAATTTCGGCTCACACGGCCCGAGTCTAACTAACCTCTCGCAGCGCCACGATGGGTTGCCCGCGGTGGTCCAGCACATCCGTCTCTACGCCGTAGACCTCGCGCAAGAGTTCCTCCGTGAGCACCTCCCCCGGCGCGCCGTGAGCGCGTCCCTTGCCGCCGTGAAGCACGACAAGCTGATCGCACATCCGGGCGGCCAGATTGATGTCATGAATCGCCACCAACGCGAGGCTGCCTTCCTCCCGAGCTTTTGCCCGCACGCGGCCCAAGACGAAGAGCTGGCGGTTGAGATCGAGGGCAGAAGTGGGCTCGTCGAGAAGCATGAGCCCAGGGGTCCCCACGAGCATCTGCGCCACGGCGACGAGCTGGCGCTGGCCTCCAGAGAGCTCATTGAGGTAGCGCTGCGCAATCTCATCGAGCCCCATGGAGTGCAGGACCTCGGCTGTGCGGGTGATTGGGTCCTCGCATGCTTCGCGCCGCGCCGCAATCAGCACCGCCTCAAACGCCCGCAGCGCCGCGGTGTGCGGCAGGCCCTGCGGCACGTAGCCAATGAGCTGGCGGCGCCGCTGCCCGCGCGGGGCTTGGCCGTCGACACGAAAATCAACCGTGCCACCCCGCGCGCGGTGAACGCCGGCGAGCGCCTTAATGGTGGTGGTCTTGCCAGACGCGTTCGGCCCCAGCAAGCCCACCACCTGCCCGCCGCGCAGCGTGGGGAGACTCAGCCCGTCTACCACCGTGCGCGAACCATAGCCGGCGGTCAGATCAGCGATGGTGAGTTCTACGTCCACAATGCCCTCCTCCGGGTCATGACGATGGCGATGAAGAACGGCACGCCCAATAGTGAGGTCACGATGCCAATGGGGATGGCCAGCCCGGGCTTAATGACGAGGCTCAGCGCATGGGCGGCACACATCACCGCCGCGCCCGCGGCCATGGATGCCGGCACGAAGTAGCGTTGGTCCTCCCCCACCAGCATGCGCGCGATGTGAGGGCCTACTAGGCCAATAAAGCCGATGATGCCAGCGAAGGCCACGGTGGTGGCCGCGACGAGTGAGACCACGACGAGCACGATCACGCGCAGACGGGAGGTGTTGACACCGAGGGCGGTGGCGCGGGCATCGCCAAGCCGCAGCGCCGTCAGCCGCCACGACAGCGCGCCCAGGATGGGCAGCGCCACTGCAAGCACGCCGGCTAGCACGGCGTTGGCTTGCCAGCTGGCGCGGGTGAGCGAGCCCATGGACCAGAAAACGATCTGCTGGAGAGCCTCGCTGGAAGAACGGTATTGAATGAGCGCCAGCATAGCCTGAAAGAAGAAGACGAGGCCGATGCCGAGCAACACCATCGTCTCGGACTTCGCGCCGCGGATAACGGCGGCAACGACGATGATGGCCGTGGCGAGCGCCGCCGACAGCCACGCGATAAGCGCGAGGTTAAACTGCGGCTGGGCCAAAAGCTGCCAACGCAACACGATGGCACTGGCTCCACCGAAGGCAGCCGCCGCGGAAATACCGAGAGTAAAGGGTTCCGCCAGCGGATTATCCAGGATGGTTTGCATCTGTGCGCCAGCCAGTGACAGGCTGGCGCCGATAAGCAGCGCCATGACAGCCATAGGCAGGCGCAGGCTCCACAGGACTGTACGCGTTTGCTTGTCGACACCTCCCGGATCCACCATCCCCCGCAGCACCTGACCCGGGGTGAGGTCGATGGCGCCGACGATAACGCTGACGACGAAGGCGGCGAGAGCCACGACGATAAGCCCGGCGACGATGGCGATGCGGCGGCGTGTTACACGGGAGTGCTCGCGTGCCAGGGCCTCCACGGGAAGAACTGCGGTTTCTGCGCGCGTGGTCCGTTCTGGGCTTGCCGAGCGCCCGGTTGATGTGAGAATGCTCATGACTAATTGGTGCTGAAGAAGGTTCCGTCGCCTGGGACGGGCGAGTATTTCTCTTGGGCTTCTGCCCATTCTTGCTGCACGTTGACGTCGGTGTAATCCTCCGGGTGGAGCCACGCGGCGATCTGGAGGAGTGCTAGGTAGTTGAAGGGCGAGTTGTAGAACTGGTGCCACAGGCCATGGAGGTTGTGCTCCTTGACGGCGGAGAGGTCCTCAAAACCAGGTTGGACGCCGGCCAGCGTGGCAGCGCTGTCGTGGGCATCCTTATCGCTGATGCCATAGCCGACGGCAGCGAATCCGGTGTGCCCTTTTGCGTTATCGACCTTGGCGGACCAGTCGCCGCCGGTAGCAATGATCATGTCGGGATCGGCGTCGATGACCTTCTCCGGGGTCAGCGCGCCGGACTCACCTTCGATGATGTCGTCTGCCACGTTCTTCCCGCCGGCGACGTTGACCAGCTCAGAAATGTTGGAGTCGTTCCACGAGCCACAGCAGTCGGAAATACCTGCTGCGCGCCACACGAAGGTAGAGGGCTTGCCCTGCGCCTTGGTGGCGCGCTCGGTCACCAGGTCCACATTCTTTTGCCAGTCCGCGATGAACTCCTCCGCGCGGTCCTCGTGGCCAAAGATATCGGCGAATATTCTCATGGTGGGGACGGTGTTCTCCAAGGGCTTGGCGCGGAAGTCTGTGACGGCATAGGTCAGGCCGGCCTGGTCCAGCTTGTCAGTGAGCCCAGCGGTCTGGGAGGCTTCGTACTGATCCTTGGAGAGCACGATGAGGTCTGGGTCGAGGCTGATGAGCTCCTCCACGGTGACGTCGCCCTTGGTGAAGCCGCCGATTTCGGGCAGCTCGTTGACTTTGGGCGTGGCCTTTTCCAGCTCGTGGTAGTAGTCGGGCACGTTCTGCTTCAGGTCCGATCCGATGGCCACGACCTTGTCCAGCGGATCTTCCTTGTTAAGGATGCCGGTGGCAAAGACGCTGCGGCCCTCTCCCAGGATTACGCGTTCTGGCTCGTGGTCCAGCTCCACTTGGCGGCCGGCAAGGTCTGTGAAACTCACAGCGGCGGTCCCTTGCACTCCCGTTGACTGCTCGCTGCCGGCATCGGCATTGTCGGAAGCACAGCCCGCCAGCGCGCCAGCCAGCGCCGTCACAATGGCACACGCTCCTACCACTCGCCCGGCGCGGTGACGGGATGCCTGAGCTGCAGGCGTCGATACGTGAAGCACGATTTCTCCTTCAAACTTTCGTCTTGTGGTCTGCACGGAGGCTCATACTACACCGGCAGGCAAGGCTACCCAAAGCTTCGATAGGATAGGCAATACTTCTACTAACGCATACCGAGCGCAAAAATGCCCCACCCCGGACATTTCCCAAGGCAGGGCTTCTACGCGCGCAGTCGCGCCCAATGGCGCTAGCCGGCGTTAGCGGCGCTCAGCAAGCAGGCGCTGCAGCTCCTTGATGTCGGACTTACGACGCTTGGAGCGGAAAACGGAAAAAGCGATGAGGCCTACGACAGCCGCGCCAACGCCGGCGAGCGCCATCTGCACATTGCGCTCCTGCAGCTTCTGGGTTGCCGCGCCCTTAGCGTCGTCAACGAAGTTCTGCGGCTTGCTGCGATCAGCGAGCTCATCCAAGGTGCTAGCCAGCTGACGGCGGGTGCGCTCGATGTCGCGCTGGATATCATCAATGTTGCGTGCCACGTGAATCTCCTGAATTTTGGCTTCGTTCGGTGTTGTTGCGGTTAGTGTCTTTCTAACCGTTGAGGTTCTAACGTGGACATTCTACATTGACCACCAGCTCCCCTGCAGAGTTGGCCAAGTTTTGTCTCAGCTGTGCTGCGGCGAGCAAACTTAGATTCACCAAAGAGTCCTAAGGGAGAGCACGGTAGGCTATACACCATGACTGAAGCACAACGACTGTCCGTGGGTGACAAAGCCCCCGCTTTTTCCCTCAGCGATGATGCCGGCAACACCGTAAGCCTGAGCGACTATGCCGGCCAGCGCGTCGTGGTTTACTTCTACCCGCGCGCCAACACCCCTGGCTGCACGAAGGAAGCCTGCGACTTCCGCGATAGCCTAGAGCAGCTCAATGGCATGAACATCGCCGTGGTGGGCATCTCCCCCGACAAGCCCGAGGCCCTGGCTAAGTTCCGTGAGGACCACGAGCTGAACTTCCCGCTGCTCTCTGACCCCGATAAGGAGGTCATGACTGCGTACGGCGCTTTCGGTGAGAAGAAGAACTACGGCAAGGTAGTCCAGGGAGTTATCCGCTCCACGTTCCTCGTCGAGGAAGACGGCACCATTGGCCAAGCCATGTACAACGTCAAGGCCACCGGCCACGTCGCCCGCGTGCTCAAGGGGCTCAACTAAACCGTGGAATCTAGCTCGAAGTCACCGGAGATTCTGGTCCCGAGGCGTCGCCCAGCGCAGGCGCGTAGCCGGGCCAAGTATGACCGGATTTTGTCCTGCGCGCGTCAGACGCTCGTGGACCATGGCTTCGAGTCTTTTACTTTCGACGAAGTCTCGCGCCGCGCAGAGGTACCGATTGGCACGCTGTATCAGTATTTTGCCAACAAGTACGTGCTGATCTGCGAGCTCGACCGCCAGGACACCGCCGAAATGCTGGCGGAGGTAGAGCGATTCTCCCAGCGCGTGCCTGCCCTGCAGTGGCCGGACTTTCTCGAGGAGTTCATTGACCGCATGGCGCGGGTCTGGCGCGAGGACCGTTCGCGCCGCGCAGTGTGGCATGCCGTGCAGTCCACGCCGGCCACCCGCGCCACGGCCGCTGATACGGAGCTTTCTCTGCTCAAACCCATCGCCGAGATCATCGAACCACTTGCCCAAGGCATGGACGAGTCCGCCCGGGTGGAGATTGCGGCCTTCCTCGTCCACACCGTGGTCTCGCTGCTTAACTACAGCACCATGCGCTCGGAGGAGAGCTTCGATGGCGTGGTGGAAGAGATTAAGCGCATGCTCATCGCCTACCTCTTTGCCATCGCCACCAGCGCCTAGATCATGGCGTGGGTTATGGCGTGTGCCGCGAAAGGTGCACGATAGCGGTGGCGTAATCACCATCGTGGCTGATGGACAGCGCCGTAGAAAAATCCCCCAGGGATTCTCGCGTGAGGCGGGCAATCTCGCCCCGCAGCTCGAGTGCTACGCGGCCCCACGCATCGGGGCGGACCTCAATCTCGGCCCAGTCCACGGCCTCCTCCGCTAGGACCGGCGGATGCCCGTAGAGCGCTTGCGACCACGCCTTGATGAAGGCCTCCTTCGCCGCCCAGCGCCCTGCGAGGTGCTGCGCGCGGGCAGCACCGCTCAGTCCACGGGCCTGCGCCACGCGCAACTCGGAGGAGCTGAAGACCCGCGCAAAGCGCGTTCCGGGAAGCTCCAGCTGCTGGGCAAAGGAGGGGATGTGCACTAGGTCGGTGCCCACGCTCACGCCACTCATAGTCATGCAAGCCAGCTTAGTTGCGCCAACCGTGGTCTAACGCGCCAGCTCCTGCTTGAGCTCCTCCAGCTCGTCGCCGCCGGCCATCCATTGGGTTAACTCTGGCAGCGTGACCTCGTCCTTGGAAGCATCCAGCGACATCTGCCCCACCGTGAGCACGATGAAGTGATCGCCCACGAGGTAGGCGTGCTGCGGGTTGTGCGTAATGAACACCACGCCCATGCCGCGTTCGCGGGCGGCGTCGATAAAGCGCAGCACCATGCCCGACTGCTTCACACCAAGAGCGGCGGTCGGCTCGTCCAAAATGATGTAGCGCGCGCCGAAGTAGATGGCGCGGGCAATCGCGACCACCTGGCGCTGGCCGCCGGAGAGGGCGGAGAGTTCCACGGAGACGTCGCCAAGCTCAATGCCCATCTCGGCCAGCTGGTCATGCGTAATCCGCTTCATCTCTTCCTCACGCAAGCTCCCCAGCGCCCCGGTGAGTTCCTGGCCCAAGAAAAAGTTGCGCCACACCGACAGCGAGGGCACCAGCGCCAAATCCTGGTACACGGTGGCAATTCCGGCATCAAGGGAATCGCGGGGGCTGGCGAAGTTCACCTCTTCCCCATCGACGGTGATGGTGCCGCCCGTGGGCTGGTTGAGGCCAGCAAGGATCTTGATCAGCGTGGACTTGCCCGCGCCGTTATCACCCAGCACGCAGGTCACTGCGCCTTCCTTGACGCTGAGGTTGATACCGCGCAGGGCGTGGAAGTTGCCGAAGGTTTGGGAAATATCGTGCAGCTCAATCATGGTTATCGCTTCCTCGTAAAGTTGGCCACCGAGGTGTTCGTGAGCACGGCGAAGAGCAGCATGGCGCCGAGGAAGAACTTGAACCAGTCGGGGTTCCAACCGGCGTACACGATGCCCTGGTTGGTCATGCCGAAGATAAGCGCGCCGATGGCGGTGCCCACCGCGGTACCGCGCCCGCCGGTCATGGAGCAGCCGCCGATGACCGCGGCGATGATGTAGAGGAACTCGTTACCAATGCCTTGGCCTGCCTGGATGGAGTCGAAGGCAAAGAGGGTGTGCATGCCCACGAACCACGCTGCAAATCCCACGAGCATGAACAGCGCCACCTTGATGCGGCGCACGGGAACGCCGACGGCGCGGGCGGCTTCATCATCACCACCCACGGCGAAGATCCAGTTACCCCAGCGCGTCTTGTACAGCACCCACGACGCAATGGCGACGAAGAGGATCCACCAGATGACGGTGGCGCGGATGCTCAAGCCACCGATGTGGATGGTGCCGGCAAAAATGACGCGGGCGGAGCCGAATCCTTCCATATCAGCGATGGTCGGGGTGGCCACCTGACCGGTCACCAGCTTGGTAATCGCCAGGTTGAGGCCCTGCAGCATGAGGAATGCCGCCAGCGTAATAAGGAAGGAATCGATCTTGGTGCGCACCACAAGGAAGCCGTTGAGCGCACCGATGGCCAGTGCGGTGATGAGGGACAGCCCCACGCCCACCCACGAGTTGAGGTGGAAGTTGTAGTTGAGCATGGTGGCCACGAGCGCCGCGGAGGTCACCGCCACGCCGGAGGACAAATCAAACTCATTACCAATCATGAGCAGGCCCACTGCTAGGGCCACAATGCCCAGCGTGGAGCTGGCGTAGAGCACTGTGGAGAAGGCCTCCACTGAGCGGAAGGCGGGCGCCACGATCATGAAGAGGACGAAGATGACCACCGCGCCGAGCAGGCTAGCCAGCTCCGGGCGGCGGATGAGCCGCGCGAAGCCGCTGCGGCGGGTCAGGCGGGTATCGGAGGGGCTAGATAGCGCCTCGTCTGATGCAGTAGCGCTGTCGCTCATCGCAGACCTGCCTTAGCGGATTCGGAGATGATGTCCACGTTCGTGGAATCCACGAAGGAGGGGCCGGTGTACACCGGGCGGCCGCCGCCCATCGTGGAACCGTTGCGGTGTGCCAACCACAGCGAGTCGACGGCGAGGTAGCCCTGCATATAGGGCTGCTGATCGACGGCCCACTCGATGCGGTTGTCCGCGATGGCGTCGACAAGCTCGGCGTTGGTGTCGAAGGTGGAGACCTTGGCCTTGGAGGAGGCGTCGGCAACCGCGTCGGCGGAGCGCATAGCCACGGAGGCCTGCAGCGCCATGATCCAGTCGATGGAAGGATCCTGGCTCAGCTTCGCGTTAATGGTGGACTGCGCGGAGGTCAAATCCTTGCCGTTGACGTAGAGGATCTCCACCTTGCCGTTGTCCAGGCCGTCCTTCACGCCGGCGCAGCGCGACTCCTGTGAAGAGTTGCCCTGCTCGTGGATGACGCACAGAACGTGCTTGGCGCCATCGTCCTTGAGCCGCTCGCCGGCCTTGGTACCGGCCACCTTTTCCTCTTGGCCGAAGAAGGCGCTCATGCCGTACTTCTGATAATCATCCATGCCGGCGTTAAGCCCCACGGTGGGGATGCCGGCATCCGCGGCCTTCTTGGCTACCGGCCCGATCGCCGCAGAGTTGGGCATGGTTACGGCAATGCCGTCCACACCGGAGTCAATGGCGGATTGCACCAAGTTAGCCTGGTTGGGCGCTTCCGGGTCGGAGGAGTAACGCAGCTCGATGTTGTCCTTGCGGGCGGCGTCCTCCGCGCCCTTGCGCACGAGATCCCAGTACGTATCACCCGGCGCGCCATGGGAAATCATGGCGACGACAAGGCGCTCGGTGTCGACGCCACCGGCTAACTCGCCGTCCGCTTCAGGGCGGGGCGCGCCACCGGTGGCGGAGCAGGCGGCAAGCAGAGTGGCGGCGACGACCGAAATAAGGCCTAGTAGAGGCTTCTTAGCTTTATTCACCCTTGCATGGTGCCCCAGATGTCAGGACTTCTCCAACCCGTCTGACCTGCTTCTTTATCGTTCCAGAGGGTGCGAGCTGGGGATTCACCACCGCGTGCTACCCCCGTTGCGTTGTGCCTCCTCCCTCCGGATCCAGGATGCCATCGCGCAGGCGCGCGGAGTCGCTCAGCAACACCGCGGCCTCTCGTTCGGTCACCTCGGCGGCTGTGCCCGGCCCTAAATTGCGGTTCGTCGGCCGCTCGTACAGCGCTGCTCCACCGCGCATGGCCTCTTCCAAGCGCCGCAGACCACGCCGCTCGCGTTCGGTAGCGGCTGCCCGCCAGGCTTCGGCCACTCCCTCACCCTGCTCGCGGGCCAATGCAGCAAAGAAAGCACCTGGGTGGACCAGCGCGATGAGGGCGGAAACATGCCCGAAGCCCAGGGAGGTCACCAAGCCGGCTTTCGGCGGGGTGCGGCGCAGGTCCAGCGGCTGGCGCAGCCACACCAGGTGCGGGTGGCGGCGCAGCACGGGGTCGACGCAATCAAGCGAACGGTTCGGCGGGAGAATTCCGCTGCGCAGCACCTGGGACAGCCCAACAAGCTGGAAGGCGGCGGCACCGCCCTTGGCGTGCCCGGTCAGGCTTTTCTGCGAAATCACATACAGCGGGTTGCCGGGTTTGCGGCCGAGTGCGGCGGCGATGCGTTCGTGCAGGTGCGATTCGTTGGGGTCGTTGGCGTTGGTGGACGTATCGTGCTTGGACACCACCGCGATATCGTCCGCGCCCACGCCGAGGGCCTCCAGCGAGCGCGCCAGGCGGGAGTCCTGCCCACCCTGCGCCGCAGAGAGTGCGCCCATGCCCGGCGCGGGGATGGAGGTGTGCGCGCCGTCGGCGAAGGATTCGGCAAAGCCCACCACGCCTAGCACTGGCAACCCCATCTCGGCCGCGAAGGATCCACGGGCGAGCAGGATGGTTCCTCCGCCTTCGGATTCCACGAAGCCGCTGCGGCGGCGGTCATTAGCGCGAGAGAAGAAGCGGTGCTCAATCCCCTTCGCCGCCATCTCGGCGCTATCGGCCGTGGCCGCCATGTCACCAAAGCCGGTGATTCCCTCAATCGACAGGGCGTCAACGCCGCCGGCCACGACGAAGTCCGCCTTGTGCAGGCGCAGCTTGTCGACGCCCTCCTCCACCGACACCGCCGCCGTGGCACAGGCGGCCACCGGGTGCACCATTTGGCCATAGCCGCCGATATAGGACTGCATCACGTGCGCGGCAATGACGTTGGGCAGCGCTTCCTGCAGGATGTCATTGGGGCGCGGCTGGCCCAACAGCTTATCGACGTACAGCGAGCGCAACGCCTCCTGGCCCGCCATGCCGGTGCCCTGGGTGGAGCTCACGCGCGCCGGGTGGACATGGGCCAAGAGCTCGGCCGGGCTAAAGCCTGCGGAGAGGAAGGCATCCACGGTGCACACCAGGTTCCATAGGGCAAGGCGGTCGAGGTTATCCACCATGTCCGCGGGGATGCCGTAGACCTGTGGGTCGAAGCCCTCCGGAATCTGGCCGCCCACAAAGCGGGACATGGCCACGCGCCGCGGGACCCGCACCGACGAGCCTGCGGGCCGGGTGACCTGCCATTCAACCTCACCAGTCGGATCAGTGACGCGACGCAGTGTGGCGCCCTCGCAACTATCGACGAAGCTCCGCGCTGTCTCTTCGTCCTGCACGGTAAAGCTCAGTGGCTTCTCCAAGTAGATGGTGGCCAGCTCGGGCGCGAGGTTATCCACCATGGGCAGGTGCGGGCCGAAGTCATCGTGGAAGCGGCGCACACCAATCCCGGCGAGGACTTCGTCGTGGAAGCGCGCGTAGACGTCTTCCTCCGCTAACTCCTCCCCTTCGACTGTCAGCCATCCGGCCGTGCGCTCATCCCAGCTGATGAGCCCGCGGCTCCACGCCAGCTCCAGCACGCCAGCCGCGGACAGGTCTCCGCCGACCTCCGCCTCAAAGCGAGTACGCGATGAACCCAGCGGGCCGAGCTCGCCGGCACCGACGATGACCACCATGTCCTCGAGGGACTGCGTCACCGCGCTGAAGTCGGGGCTGGTCCACTCTGCGGGCTTCAACACATTCGGCAGGGCCTTCGCCGTTCGCGGAGCCTTCTCTTCGCCCGATCTAGCAGCTGCGCTCGATGCATCTGCATCCTCTGACTGTGAATCCCGGGCAAGCGCGGCTAGGTCTAGCTCGGCCTCGGCCAGCCCGCCAGTGAGGTCCACGCTCAGCGGCGCCTGTGCTGCTTCGGCGCGGATGTCGGAAGAGGCGGTGGCGTCGAGAAGCTGCACCGCCATCTCCTTCGCTGAGAAGGTCCGCACGCCGCGGGCCTCCACCTGCTCAACCAGCGGATCGTTGCCGCCCATCAGGCCGGTGCCGCGCACCCACCCGATCTGGGCGTGCACCAGCGAGGTCCGCGCGCCCCACGTGGACTGCTCTGCGGACCAGCGGTTAACCAAGGCATCGAGGGCGGCCTTGGCCTCACCGTAGGCGCCATCGCCGCCGAAGCGACCGCGGTTGGGTGAACCCGGGAGCACCACGTGCAGCCGGTGGCCCACGTGGGTATCCGCACCCACTGCGGAGAGCGACGCAATGAGCTTCTCCACCGACCACAGCAGCAGGCGCATCTGGGACTCCGCCCCCGCACCGGCATCCTGGAGGGTCCCCGCCACACGCGGCGCGGCGAAGGGGAAGAGCAGGTCCGGCACGTAAGCAGGCTTGACCTGCACGGACTTTCCACCCACGGTGGCGGTGCGCTCCGCCGCAATCCATTCCACGAGCGCATCCACGTCCGCGAAGGAACTAAGGTTTGCCGGAACTACCCACAGCGCAGCCGCACCGACGGCACGGTTGCGGTAGAGCTCCTTATAGAACTCGAGGCGCTCGTGGCCTAGCCGGGAGGTCGTCGCAATCACGGTTGCGCCCTCCGCGAGCAATTCACCGATGAGCTCGGCGGCAATCGAGCCCGGCGAGCCACCCGTCACCACGGCTACTTGGTCAGCGAAGAGCAACCCGTCGGCCGGGGTGCGGGCATCGCGGGCTAGGTCCTCATAGCCGAAGTGCTCGGCCAGGAGCGCAACCTCCTCGCCGGCGCCCAACACGTCCAGCTTGGGCTCTGTTTCCCCGGCGGCCGCCGCGCGGGCGATGTCTTCGCGGGCGCTGGCCCAGCGGTCGTCGAGAAGCACTGCCTTGCGAGCATCAAAAGCGGGGGCGACGCGCTGCTGCCAGTCGGTGCCCAGCTCCGCTGCAACGAGCTGCTCCAGCTCCGTGTGCGCAGCGCTGTCCCCCTCCTCAGTCGGGGTCTCCTCGCGACCTAGGGCGGCGAGTACCGCGCGGGCGGAGTCCTCCAGCGCCGATTCCAGCCGCTCGGTATAGGCGCGCACCGCCTCCGGGTCCACGGTCTCGTGTGGCGTTGGTGCTGCGGCCTTCTGCAGCGAGACTCCTTCGCGCTCGCCGGCAGCTCGCACGGCGTCGTCGATCAGGTCATCGAGCTCAACCACCGAGGCCACGGCGGTCGTGGGCAAGCTAGCCAAGTCCCCGCCGCGCAGCGAGGAGCCCTCGCGCGTGCCCAGGACCATCTGCACGGTCGCGCGATCGAGCCAGCCCGGTCCCAATCCCCAGGTGGTGCTCACGCGCTCGGCCACGTAGCTCGGCTTCTTGCCCGCGGGCCCGGTGAGCCGGTTGAGAGCCTGCGCGACCTGCTCTCTGAGGACTTCCCCGAAAGCTGCATAGCCCGGCGCGCGCTGAGCCACGCTCGCCGCCAGCTGCGGGAGAGGCGCATCCGCGGCATTCTCGATGGCGCTGATGCCGAACTCCACGCCGAGGTCAACGAGCAACTGGTTGCGGCGGGAGGACACGCCTTCCACGAGGGTTTCGATGGAATCGGTCGCCGCCATTTGATCAGGGCGGACCTTCGTCCATAGCGCAATAAGCATCTCGAGGGCCTGGTGCACGCTCAGAGGGAGGTCCTCAACGGCGGCCGGGGCCTCCTCGCGCGGGGCGTGGACGGAGTCTTCCCGGTGTGCCCTGTCGACTGCCTGCCTCGACTCAGATTCTGCCGGTTCCGTTTCGGCAGCGTCCGGCTGCGCAGCCACCTCCGCTGCTGAGTCGGGCACCGGCTCGGCGTCTTCGGCAAAGACTCGCCCGCGGTCGCGCTCGTAATTCAGCACCTCGATGCCTGCGCTGCCCGCGTACTGGGGCAGGCGCAGGGTTTGGCCCAGCATGTTGGTCAACGTCGGCGCGGCACCAACGCCGACCTCGAGGAAACGCTCCACGCCGAGCTTCCCGAGCAGCAGATCCTGGGTCTCTATCCAGCGCACTGGGGAAGCAAACTGCCAGGCCAAAAGCTCGATGAGCAGGGTGCGGCCCAGGCGCGCCGGGCTCGCCATGGCACCATCGAAGTCCGCCAGGATCTCCGCGATGGGTTCCGAATCCACCACCGCGGCGATGGATTCCACGAACTCGCGGCTCAGCGCGAAGGGCCGCGCCACGAGGTTGGGAATATAGCGCCCCACCAGCGCGTCGAGGTTGATCTCTGCAGGGATGAGTGCGTCGAGGTGCGCGCGGAAATCAACCACGCCGCCCACTAAGCGGGAGGAGTGGAAGGGCACGTCGATACCCGGAATGGGGATGACGGCGCGCTGTCCTGCGGCGCGGCACTCGGCGTCGCTCGCCAGCGCAGCTAGGCCTGCCTTCGTGCCAGCAACTGCATATTGGCGCCCGGCAATATTGTGGTTGACCACCTCAAGGAACTCGCCGGTCTCTGCGGCCACGCGGGCGACATGGGCGAAGGCCTCGCCCGCGCTCATCCCCATCTTGTGCGGGCGCAGCGCTGCCAAACCGTAGAGCGACTGGCCCGCGGAATCGCGCTCGACCAGACGGTGCATGGTCAGCCCGCGAACATAAACGATGTCCAGCACCGCCTCCAAGGACAGGACCTCGGCATAAGCGGCCAAGGCGTTGTACTCGCCCACCGAGTGGCCAGCGAAGAAGGCACCGCTCTCAAGGACCCCGGCTTCCTTGAGCGCTGCTATCTGCGCGCAGCCCAGCGTGGCCATGGCCACCTGCGTGAACTGCGTCAGATAAAGCACGCCGTCCGGGTGGGTGAAGGTCTCACCATCTACCACCACGGTGTCGGGGTTGTGGCGGACGATCTCCAGGATGGAAAAGCCCAAGCTCTGCCGCGTGTGCTGGTCCGCTCGCTCCCACACGGCGCGCGCCGCTGCGGATTCTGCGTAGTCCTTCATCCCCATCCCCGGTGATTGGATGCCCTGGCCGGGGAATGCATAGAAGGTGGTGGGACTGCTCATCGTCGCTCGCGCTTGCAGCACCGGCACGCCCTGGATGGTGGCGGTCACGCTGCGGACCTCGCCGTAGCCGCCGCGATTGTCGACGCCCACCCGTTCCACCTCGAACTCCACCTCACTGCCCGGCAGCACGGGTGCAAGCCAGGTAGTGGACCACTCGAGGACGCGGGAGTCGTCGAAGGCCGCGGCTGCTTGCGCCAGCGCCGAGGTCCACATGCCGTGGACAATGGGGCCGGCACGATGCCCCGCCAATGCCGCCGCGTTTGATGACAGGTGGATGGGGTTCCTATCCCCCGTGACCACGGCGAAGGGGCGCAAGGATTCCGGTGCCACAGCGCTGGTGCGGTGGCGGAAGGAGCGCGGTGTCTCACGGAAGGACGGCTCTGCGCTGTTTTCTTGCGAGCCTTGAGCTGTGGCGCCCACGGTCTCGAGCGGGGCATCACCGCGCCGCCCGGTAATAAGGAAGCGCTCGTGCAACTGCGCAAATTCGCGCTCGCCGCCGCCTACCGGGGCGGCGACAGCAACGCTCACGTCGATGAGGCGCCCCGAGGGCGAATCGCGAACGTCTTTCAGTTCTGCGGTGTAGTTCAGTGCCAAGGGCTCGCAGCCCAGGGCGGCGCTGCTACGAAGCAGCTCCCAGGTGTCTGGCTTGAGGCTCAGCGAGTGCTCGAGGTGGACGAGGTCAAGGAAGCCCTCCACCACCGGCTCCCCGGACTCTGTGTGAGCACTGGCCAGGACGGCGAAGAGCGCCGGCCAGGCGCGGCCGACGAGGACATCGGGCGAGACAGCAGTGCTCATTTCCCCACTCGTCACCGCACCATAGTGGGCGATGTCGGTGGCGCTGAGGTGAGCGCTGATTGTTGCGGCCCCCGAATCAACCTCAGGTAGGTCACCGCCGAGGGCCTGGCGCAGCAGATCCCGCATGGCGGATTCAGCATCCTCGACCTTAACGAGTGGTGAGGCACCCGGAACGCTCGGCGGGGTGATGCGAACGCGCAGCTCAGCTCCGGAGTGAAAAGGAACGGTCAACCACATGGTGCCGTCGACCGCAGTGTCCAGCTCGGCCCCATCAAGTCCAAGACGCAGGGGGTTGGGCTGCTCGCGCCCCGCCCAATTTAGGCCCGGGGCTCGGCGGATGAGCTCTTCATTACTTAAGACAGGCTCCTCGCTGGAGTCGTCGAGAAGCGCAAGCGCCGCCTGCTCGAAGCGGCCTAGTATCTGTGCCACCGGTTCGTTGGCCTGCTCGATTCCCTCAACAGCCGCCGTGCCGGGGATGATGCAGACCTCATCGGCCTCGTAGTGCTCATCGTGCGCCTGCCACAAGGTGTCGCGGCGCCAGCGGCGGCGTACCTCGGAATCGATAACCGGCACAAAGTTTGCGGGTTTGCCCGGACCGTCCACGAGTTGAATGAACCACGCGGCATCGGTCGGGTGCAGCTCGGCGTCACCGTAGAGTCCGGTTAGCTGAGCAATTGCCTCAACTGGGTTTTCGCGGTCAACCTCAACGCACAGCGCAATCTCGCCGTGATCGGTCGGGTGCAGACGGGCTTCGGCGCGAGCCACCATGCGCGTGAATCGGCTCAACCAGGATTCATCGACCCAGCCGTCCCGGTAGGACAGCTCGAGGTAGCGCTGCAGCCACTCGGAATAGGACATCTCATCGAGGTCGCCGAGGTAGGGCTTGCACGTGCGCCCGATAGCCCCAATGATTTCCGCGCGGCGGGTCTCCACGGCCGCGGCATCGCCGGCCACCTCATCGAGGAGGCGCCCGGCGCGGGCGAAGGAATTGTCCAGCTCATGGATGTCCGCCCCTAGGTCCGAGCGGCCCGACACAACATCCCTGCTGTGCGCGGCAACGAGCGCCTGTTTTACCGGCTCGGATGCGGTGGATTCTTTCGCCGCCATTGCAGCGGTGCCCACCATGATGGCGTCGACTGGTGCTGCGGGCAGGCCGAAGCGCTGCGCCCACGTACCCATCAGGTACTCTGCACCGCGCGCTGGGGTACCAATTCCCCCACCAACAGCGAGGAGAATATTGTCGCGCTCACGGATCCGCGCGTAAGTAGCAACGAGGACCTCATCGAGACCTTCTAAGGAGTGGTGGCCACCGGCCGCGCTACCTTCCAGCTGCATGATGAAGGTGGTCTCAGTGAGAGCATCGGCGATACGGAGTACCTCCTCCACCTGCGCCGAAGTTCCCGGTTTGAAGGCGACCCAGGGGATGTTCTTGGCGTGGAGCTTCTCCACCAGCTCCACGGCCTCCTCCACGGGCGGAATTCCAGCGGAAATCACCACTCCGTTGATGGGTGCTCCTGCTGCGCGTGCTCGCAGAATCGAGTTCGGCCCCTCGATCTGGCGACGCCACTGGGAAGCCGCGAGGTACAGCGCATTGAACTGGGCGTTCACCCCGGGCTGCAGCATCCGGCCCAGGGTATGCAGGTTCTCTTTCAGGATGTCATCGGTGTGCTGTCCCCCGCCGGCCAGCTCCGCCCAGTGCCCGGCATTGGCGGCTGCGGCGACGATGCCCGGGTCCACCGTGGTGGGGGTCATCCCGGGGAGCATGACTGGTGAGTAGCCCGTGACCCGCGTAAAGACAGTTGCCAGACGCCCGCTTTCAACGTGCGGTGTCCACTCGGACCACGCGCAGGGCAGAACGGGTGCGCGGCCCGGTTCCACGAGCTGAGCCAGTCCTTCCGCTGTTGCTACGGCAAGCGTACCGACGCCGTGCCCGGCAACGAGATCGCGTGTTAGCGGCTGCACCCCGCGGGTGGGCCCCACTTCTAATATCCAGCGAGCCCCGGCTTCGAGCGCCGAGTCAATGCGCTCGGGCCAGTCCACGTAGTCCGTGAGCACGGCTCGCGCGAGCTGCGCGGTGTTTTCTGGGTCCAAGCCGATTCGCCCCGCCCAGCTTTCCACCTGCTCCACCGCAAACTGCATGGTGGGATGGTGGAACGCTGCTGAAACCTCAAGGTCGGTGACAACGACGGCGGCCGACTTCCCTTCCCTCTCGTCATTAAGGGGTGAGCTCTCCTGCAGCGTGGCCTTCACTCGGGCGAGCTCAGCCGGGGTTCCGACGATGACGAAGCGTCCACGGCCGTTGTCGAGCCCGATGTGTGCTCCGACTTCGCGCAGTTGCTGTCTCGTCGCGCCCGTCACCGCCGCCATGGGCGCGCCCTGCGGGGTGCGTATAAGCCCAGCGCTGCGCGCGGTAGTCGTCATGGCTGCACCGATGAGGCGTGCCAGCGCCAGGGCCTCCGCTGGTCTCATGCGCTTCTCCACCACCGCTGCGGCGAGTACGCCTTGGGAGTGACCAATGCTGGTGACGGCGTCGTCGAGTTCTACTCCGTGCGCGCGCAAGCATTCGAGTACGGCCAGCTGCGCGGTGAGGATACCGGGGGTGGAAAGCGAGGCGTCGTCCAGCGCATGTGCCCTCCCTGGCTCCTCGTCCGCCCACACCAGTGGCGCAAACCCGCGCGGCGCGGTGGGCACAAGCTCGTCCTCCAGCGGAGCGAGGAGTTCTTCTGCCTCGGCGAGGTACTCAGCCAGTTGCGGTCGCACGCCGGCAGCGAGGGCACTGCGCAGCGTCGGCAGCCAGGCATAGCCTTGCCCGGAGAAAGAGAGTGCGAAGGGCTCGGCATCTAGGCGCGCGGACAAAGGCACAGAGACGTGGAAATCAGACACCTGCGCTACTCCCCCAAAGTGCGCGCAACAAGCTGCACGGCCTCATCGAGGGAAGGATGCGATGTCGGCTTCGGCATACCGCAAAAGACCTGGCAGGCGTGATCCGGGATGACCTCCGCCGAGCGCGTAAGGCCGCGCTCGGCGAGGTAGTCGTCAAAGAACATATCGATACTCATACCGTGTGCCGATTCTACCCACTAGGATCAATGCGTCATGGCCTCTCGTACCCCGTTCTTCATCGCCGCGCTGCTCAACGCTGCGGTGGCTGTGCTCGTGGTGGTCGGCCTGCTCCTTCCCTCCCCGGCTGCTCCCCCAGCGGCGGGGCCGAGTGCTTCCACAACAACAGCGGCGCCCGCGCAAGAAGCCCCCACAGAAGAACACTCCGACGAAGCCACGCCCCCGCCAGACATTGCGCCAGGCATAGCCGAAGCGCTCGCCGCCCTAGATTCTCTGAAGGTCAAGGGCCGCGCCCCCATGACCGGTTATGAGCGCGAGGAATTCGGCCAGGCCTGGTCCGATGATGTCACGGTGGAGTTTGGCCACAACGGCTGCGATACCCGCAACGATATCCTCCGCAGGGACTTGGATCCGGAGAGCCTCGTGCTCAAGGAAGGAACCCACGACTGCGTGGCGCTCGCCGGCACCTTGCATGATCCTTATTCGGGCCAGGACATTGAGTTTTAGCGCGGGGCGCAGACCTCGAGTGCGGTGCAGATCGATCACGTTGTGGCGCTGGCCGACGCCTGGCAGAAAGGCGCCCAGCAATGGTCACTGGAGAAGCGCCGCAACTTTGCCAATGACCCACGCAATCTCCTTGCCGTCGATGGTCCTCTCAACCAGCAGAAAGGCGCCGGCGATGCCGCCACGTGGCTGCCGCCCAACAAAGGTTTTCGCTGTGAGTATGCGCGTCGCATCGTCGAGGTAAAAGCGGTCTATGAAATCTGGGTCACGGAGGCAGAAAAAGATGCGCTGAGCCGGCTCCTGCATGCTTGCTGAGCGTTCCTTACCCCTTATCTATTCAGCGCAATCCCCCTGCACACTACCCCCAAACTATGCGCATATTATTCACTGCCACCCAGGCAATCAGGCACGATTTGTGAGCCCAAAGAAGCTTTCAGTCCCTGCACCGACACTCCCCTGCTTGCAAATTTCTATAGGCCAATTAATATGTAATTAATACAAAGTTTTCACACGCGGGGAGTACCCCCCATGAAATAAAAACAATCATTATTCCTCTCCTGTCTCACATTTCTTTTAATATGTGACACAGCACCTAGCCCGAGGTCTAGGTCACATGAGTGCGGTTAACTCTTATCGGCCGCCATACTCACCGAATCTGCCGAGACAAACCCTGCGAAGGAATAGTGATGTTCAAGTACATCATCAAGAAGACCGCCAGCTGGCTGGTAGTCATCTTCCTCGCGACTAATATCGCGTATCTCCTGGCCGCAACCTTCCTTGATCCCCGATCAAATTATGTCGGCCGCAACCCACCGCTCGAGCCGGAAGAAATCGGCCGCATCCTCACTCCGCTCGGACTCAATCCTGAGACCCCGCTTATTGAGCGCTGGTGGGGCTGGCTCTCTAACATTCTCTTCCACTGGGACTGGGGTACCTCCCCTCTCGGCGACCCGGTCAGCGCACAAATCGCTCACCGCGCACTCGTCTCGGCGCAGCTGCTGCTCGTCGCCACAATCCTCTCCGTCATCATCGGCGTTGGCCTCGGTGTCTACACCGCTTCCCGCCAATACAAAGCGGCTGACCGCTTCTGGCAGGGCGTTTCCATCATCACGATGAACACCCACGTGGTCGTCGCCTCCATTCTGGTTGTTGCCGGTGGCCTGTGGATCAACCGCGTCACCGGCCACCGCGTGGTCTACGTGACGGGCGCGTCCAGCCTCGGTGTCGAGGGCTTCTTCCCCAAACTTCTGGATATGGCGCAGCACCTCATCCTGCCGTCCATTTCCCTCATCATCATCAGTTACGCCGGGTATCACATGATGCAGCGCACCTTGCTGCTGGATAACCTGAACGCCGATTATGTGCGCACCGCCCGCGCCAAGGGCCTGACCCGTGCGCAGGCTATTCGCAAGCACGCCCTGCGCACCTCCATCATCCCGGTTGCGACCTCCGTGGCCTTCTCCGTTCCCGGCATTTTCACCGGCGCCATCATGACGGAAACCATCTTCGCGTGGAAGGGAATGGGCCAGTACTTCATCGAAACCATCAGCCGCAACGATGTCAACGGCACCACCGCCGTCGCCGCCTTCGGTGCCGTCATGATTGCTTTCTCCGCAATTCTGGCTGACCTCGTCGTCGTAGCCCTCGATCCGCGAGTAAGGGTGAGCTAAATGTCTCCAGAAAAGAAATCCACGTCGCCGCGCTCAGAAGCACGCCACACCGAGCGCCACCGCCGCAACGATCTCGCCATCGACACCGCCGCGGACAACCTTGGCGTGCGCCCGCATACCGCCACTGCTGACTTTTCACCGCAGACCGAACCCAGCGCACAGTCCGCACTTGGTTCCGGCGTCGATGTCGATGACGCACAGCGCAAGCAGTTCTCCAGCAACGAGTTCCGCGGCACCTCAAAGCTCAAGCTGTACGTTCGCCGTTTCTTTCGCAACAAGTTCGCGGCCGTCGGCCTCGTCATCTTCGTGTTGCTCACCCTGCTGGCCATCTTTGGCAGCCTGCTGACCCCCTGGGGTTTCGATGAGCCGGACTTCTTCAACCTGTCCACCGGACCTTCCTCCGAGCACTGGTTCGGCACGACCGATTCCGGTAACGACCTCTTCGCACAAACCGTCCACGGCCTGGGCCGCTCGCTCATCATTGCGCTTATCGTGTCGATAGCATCCACGGTGTTGTCCGCTTTCATCGGCGCGCCGCGGCCATTTACGGAGGCGCAGTGGAAAAGGTCATCCTGGCCGTCATCCACTTCCTGCTGGCAATCCCGACCTTCCTGCTCATCGCTCTGGTGGTCTCCGATTCCGGCGGTGACTGGAAGCTGCTCATCGTGGTGCTCATCGTCTTCGGCTGGATGTACCCGGCGCGTGTCATCTGGGCCATGGCGCTCAGTGTGCGCGAGAACGACTACGTCCGCGCCGCGGACTACATGGGTGTTTCGCGCCTGCGCACCATCTTCCGCCACGTAGTGCCCAACATCGGTTCGCTGCTCATCATCCAAGCGGCCCTGGGCGTGGTGTCCACCATCATGTCGGAGACCGCGCTGTCCTTCTTGGGCTTGGGCGTGAAGCTTCCCGACGTCTCCCTGGGCACCCTCCTGGCCGGCGGCGCCAACGCCGTCGAGGCTTCACCCTGGCTCTTCTACTTCCCTGCAGGCATCCTCACGCTGCTGACCGTCTCCATGGCGTTCATCGCCGACGGTCTGCGCGACGCCATTGACCCCAACTCGAACTCTGGAGGCCGAGCATGACCCCGCAGAATACTGCGCATAACGCCAACGCCGTCCCGGCCAGCCGCGCTACCGATCCCGCCGCGTCCGCCGACCCGGTTCTGTCCGTACGTAATCTGTCCGTCACCTTCCCCTCGGAGGCCGGCTCCGTCCACGCCGTACGTGGCGTTGACTTCGATCTCATGCCGGGCCGCACCCTGGCCATTGTGGGCGAGTCCGGCTCCGGTAAATCCGTCACCTCAATGGCGGTTATGGGCCTGCTGCCGGATTACGCCAAGGTGGAAGGCTCCGTGGTCTATGCCGGCACCGAGCTCATCGGCAAGTCCGACAAGGACATGTCGAAGATCCGCGGCAAGGACATCGCCATGATCTTCCAGGACCCGCTCTCCTCCCTGACCCCGGTGTTCTCCATCGGCGACCAGCTCATCGAAGCCATCCAGACCCACCGCGATGTCTCCAAGAAGGAGGCGGAGAAGGAGGCCATTCGCCTGCTCGAACTCGTCGGCATTCCGGAGGCGGACAAGCGCGTGAAGTCCTTCCCGCACGAGTTCTCCGGTGGTATGCGTCAGCGCGTGGTCATCGCCATCGCCATGGCGAATAACCCGCGCGTCATCATCGCCGACGAGCCCACCACGGCCCTCGACGTCACCATCCAGGCTCAGATCCTGGAGGTCCTCAAGGTGGCGCAGCGCGAAACTGGAGCGGCCGTCATCATGATTACCCACGACATGGGTGTGGTAGCAGGCACCGCCGACGACGTCCTCGTCATGTACGCCGGGCGCCCGGTGGAGCTGGGCGATGTCGACACCATTTTCAACCACCCCAAAATGCCCTACACCGTTGGCCTTTTGGGTTCCACTCCGCGCGTGGACAAGGCCACCGATGAGCCACTCACTCCCATCGCCGGTACCCCACCACGCCTCATCGAGGTTGCTGCCGAGTGCCCCTTCGCCGACCGTTGCCCAGTGGTGATGGACGAGTGCCGCACCATGGAGCCGGAGCTGCGTGAGCTTGGCGACGCCCCCGGGCACTACGCCTCCTGCCTGCGCTCCGATGAGATCGAGGACGGCACCATCGGTGGCGAGCGCATGTACCCGCTACCGAAGATTTCCGCCGATACCCTGGGCGATACGCCCTATGAGCAGCGGCCGGTCACTTTGGAGGTCAAGAACCTGGTCAAGGACTTCCCGCTCATCAAGGGAGCGATTCTCAAGCGCCGCGTCGGCACCGTCCATGCGGTCAAGAACATCAGCTTCGACGTGCACCAAGGCGAGTGCTTCGCCATCGTGGGCGAGTCCGGCTCCGGCAAGACCACCACCCTGCTGGAAATCATGGACCTCAACCCACCAGAGGGCTCCACCATCGTGGTCAACGGCACCAACACCTCCGGCTTGAGTGCGTCGGCACGCCGCAAGCTGCGCAAGGACATCCAGATCGTCTTCCAGGACCCAATGAGCTCGCTCAACCCGCGCATGACCATCCGTGAGATCATCGCTGAGCCGCTGGAATCGCTGGGGTACGAGGGGGACGTCGGCCAGCGCGTGGCTGAGCTGATGCAGCTCGTCGGTCTCGAGTCCCACCAGGTAGACCGCTTCCCCGGACACTTCTCTGGCGGACAGCGCCAGCGCATCGGCCTGGCCCGTGCTCTGGCCACCAACCCCTCCATCGTGGTGCTCGACGAGCCCGTCTCCGCCCTCGACGTCTCCATCCAGGCCGGCATCATCAACCTGCTGCACGACCTGAAGAACCGCCTGGGCATCTCTTTGGTGTTCGTCGCCCACGACCTCTCCGTTGTGCGCCACCTCTCCGACAAGGTCGCCGTGATGTACAAGGGCGACTTCGTGGAATACGGCCCCACGGACGAGGTCTTCGACAACCCCAAACACGCCTATACCCGCGCGCTGCTCTCCGCCATCCCGGTGCCAGACCCAGCCGTGGAACGTGACCGGGTGCGCGAGATTTACCAGCCCGCCGAAACCCCGGCTTAGCAAGACTTATAACTAAATACTCCCCGTCTCCATGTTTCCTCTCGAAAGGACACAAAAATGAACATGAAGCTCCGCAGGACCGCCCTCGCAGTGGTCACCGCCTCTGCCCTCATTCTCACCGGCTGCGCCTCCGACGGCGGCTCCGGCAGCTCCGATGGCTCCAAGGACTCCAGCAACTCCGCCTCCGGCGAGAAGCTCGACGTCAAGCTGGACGGATCCTACAACGCCAAGGACCGCTCCGAGCTCAAGCAGGGCGGCGAGCTGCGCCTGGCCATCACCGAGATCTCCCAGCAGCAGAACCCCTTCCAGGCCGACGGTACCCGCTACACCAGCGACGTCTGGAAGTACTACAACCCGCAGATCGGTCTCTTCGATGGCGCAGGTGAATTCCACGTCAACAATGACTACATCACGGACGTCAAGGACGAGGAGAAGGACGGCAAGACCGTCGTCACCTACACCATCCACGAGAAGGCGCAGTACAACGACGGCACCCCAATTGACTGGAAGGCCTTCGAGAACACCTGGAAGTTCAACAACGGTGAGGACGAGGAGGCCAACGTCTCCTCCACCGATGGCTACGAACTCATCGAGTCCGTCGAGCCGGGTGAGAACGACAAGCAGGCCGTCATCACCTTCAAGCAGGCATACCCCTGGTGGCAGGGTCTGTTCAACATCCTGCTTCCGCCGCAGGTGGACTCCGCCAAGAAGTTCAACGAGGCCTACCTCGGTGAGGTCCACCCAGAGTGGGGCGCGGGCCCGTTCAAGGTTGAAAACGTTGACTTCCAGAGCGGCAGCGCTACCTTCGTCCCGAACGAGAAGTGGTGGGGCGATAAGCCTTTCCTGGACAAGGTGACCTACCGTCAGATGGAGGATCAGGCCTCCATCAACGCGTTCAAGGCCGGCGAGATTGACGCCACCGGCGTGGGCAACAAGGAGCGCCTGGCTGCAGTCAAGGACATGCAGGGCATTGAGATCCGCACCGCCATGGCCCCGTCCAACTCGCTCATCGTTCTCAACTCCAAGAACGAGATTCTTTCCGATGCCAAGGTCCGCGAGGCCATCATGACCGGTATCGACCGCTCCACGCTGTCCGGCATCCGCTTCAACGGCCTCAACGGCTACACCGAGGACCTGCCAGGCTCCTTCAACCTGTACCAGACCCAGGAGGGCTACGAGGAC
Source organism: Corynebacterium hiratae (assembly GCF_009708045.1). NCBI lineage: Bacteria > Bacillati > Actinomycetota > Actinomycetes > Mycobacteriales > Corynebacteriaceae > Corynebacterium > Corynebacterium hiratae. Next base: position 211,017 of record NZ_VIOG01000002.1, read on the forward strand.
AACTTCGGGTCTGTGGTGAAGTTCGATGCCGAGAAGGCTAAGTCCCTGCTCGACGAGGCCGGCTGGAAGGAAGGCGGCGACGGCATCCGCGAGAAGGACGGCAAGAAGCTGTCCATGCGCTACACGCTGTTGGGTGATTCTTCCATCAGCAAGGCCCTGGCAACCGCCACCCAGAAGATGATGAAGGACATCGGCGTGGACCTGAAGGTGGAGGAGCGCCCGTCCGCGGACTTCTCCAAGATCACCTCCTCCTATGACTTTGATGTCTTCCCCATGGGCTTCTCCTCCGGCGATCCGTTCGGTGTGGCCTACTTCGGCCAGATTTACCGCTCCGGCTCCCAGCTCAACCGCTCCGGCACGGGTACCCCGGAGATGGACAAGAAGATCGACGAGCTCTCCCAGATCGCCGATCCAAACGAGCAGATCAAGGAAGCCAACAAGCTGGAGAAGGAAGCACTGGGTCAGTTCGGCATTATGCCGATTTACAACGGCCCGGCCATGGTGGCTACCAGCCCGGACATCGCGAACTTCGGCGCCAACTCCTTCGCCGTCATCGAGGTGGAGAACATCGGCTACGTCAAGTAGGTAACGCGCTCGGCGCCGCACCATATGATGCGCGGTGCCTAGCCGCCCCTTCGCCATCTAAGACAACGAAAAGGAGGGCCTTCCCAAACTGCGGGAAGGCCCTCTTTGTGTGTTTTGGGCTGTGTTTAGTTGTCCTTGTTGAGCTGGTTGCGCAGCTGGTCAAAGTAGTCGCGCGCGCTCTGCGGCTGGTTGTTGCCCTGCGGCGGGGCCGGGAAGCCGGAGAACTGACCAAAGCCCTGGCCCTGCTGTGCGTTCTGCACCTGCTCTTGTGCCTGCTGCTGGGCGCGCTGCGCCTGCTCCATCAGCTCAGCATCGCGGCGGGCACGCTCATCGCGCTCGCGGTGCTCCTGCTCCTCACGGCGGCGACGCTCAGCAGCGGCGTTCTCGCGGCTGTGCTTTGCTTCGCCGGCCGGCACCTTCGGCTTCGGTGCTTCATTAATAGCGTTAGTGGACAGCAACGTATCGCGCATACCGCCGAAGAGATCCTGCATGCCACCCGGGTTAGACGGCATGTAGAGCACGTTGGTGTGGGCGCGGTCGGCTACGTCCACCATGGCGTCGAGGTACTGGGAGACCAGCATAAGGGTCTCGGGGTTCTCCTGCACGCCGGCAGCACGCAGCAGCTCATACTGCTGGGCAATACCTTCGACGATCTCCTTACGTTGGTCAGCCACACCGCGACCCTGCAGCTTCTTAGCCTCGGCCGCACCCTCGGCCTCCTTGACCACGCGGATCTTCTCGGCCTCCGCCTGGGCTACGGCTGCCTCGCGCTCACGCTGCGCCGCGTTAATGGAGTTCATGGACTCGCGCACGCGAGCATCCGGGCGAATATCGGTGACCAGGGTATTGACGAAGTTCCAGCCGTAGGCGGCCATGTTATCGCGCAGGGACATCGCCACGTTGCGGGCGATGGTGTCCTTGGAAGAGAAAGAATCATCCAGGTTCATGTTTGCTACGGAGGAACGGACGTTGTCCTGCACGTAGGCAACAATCTGCTGCTCATGGTTGGACAGGGTGTAGAAGGCCTGGCGCTCGCTGCCCTGGACTACCTCATACTGCACGGCAACCGGGATCTGGACGAAGACATTGTCCTTGGTCTTGGTTTCCACCATGACATCGAGCTGACGGATCTGCAGGCTGATCTTGGCGCGCACGCGGTCGACGTAGGGCAGCTTGAAGTGCAAGCCTGCGTGAGCCACGGTCACGAACTTACCCATGCGCTCAATGATGGCGGCTTCCTTCGTCCGGACGATGAAGAAACCGTCGAAGGCGGTGGCAATAATAAGTAGGAGAATCACACCAATGACGATGAGACCGGCCATAGGCTTATCCTTTCTGCTCGATTTAGATTTTCCTAACCAGTGTGCCACACGGTGACCACCACCACATCTCGAGGGAGATCACTCCCCGAGGTCACTCGGAGCCTTTAATGCTCGTCAGCTACCCGGAAGAGCTCACCCAAAATCCCCGCACCGTCCTCACTAATCCCATTGTGCTGGAAGCGGTTGGTCACCACTGGGCGCAAGTCGCGGTAGGTCTCCGCCGTGGCTAGGGAATCCTCGAAGGGCACGAAGATATCGTCGAGGTAGATGGCGGCGGAGGCGGTAACGGGGGCGTCGGCAAGCTTGGCGGCGTCATACGGAGAGCTTGCCCACTCGTGGGCGGCGAGCTCCTCGGCGGCCTGCTTGAAGGGGCGCAGCGCCGGGTCCTCATCGAACTGCCAAGGGAAAATGTGCTCACCGGTCAGATAGGTGCCGCCTTCGGCGAACTCGGGGAATTCCTCGCGTATGCGGTGCGCCGCCCAGCCGGTGACGGCTTGGCCGCCGACGCCACCGTAGATGGACTCATGAATCGCCGCGTACAGCGGGCCGGCCTGGAAGCTCACGCGGCTGCCGACGTCGTTGAGGAAGTCCGAACGCAAGCGCTTCTCACCGTTCACGGTGCGGAAAGGTTCCTCCAGCAGGTAACCCAGAGAATCGAATCCGGTACCGCGGCCCAGTTCGATGCCGATGGTGCGGAAGCGGCGCGAGGACAGTCTCTCCCCCGTCGGCAGCAGCTCCTCCGAGTTGTCCAGGTGGTGGATAATCTCCTCGACGCGAGCTTGAGCCCACGGGAACTGGGCATAGAAGCGCTCGTGGCGGACCTTGAGCTTGGCAAAGGTCGTACGGTAGAGCTCATCCGCGCCCTTGGTCAGGGTGGGCAGGCCGCCGGTGAGGAAGGCACGCCCGATGGAATCGGGGAACATCGAGGCATAGGCGGTAATGATGAAGCCGCCGAAGGATTGGCCGAATAGATCCCAGGAGTCCTCGCCGAGGTGCTCGCGCAAGCGCTCGGCATCGCGCACGATATTCTCCTGCCGAAGCTGCGCTAGGCGCGCAGCGCTGCGATCCTCAGCCGGGCTGAGCTCATCAATGCGGTGGCTGCGCCCGGTGCCGCGCTGGTCCATGAGGATCCAGCGGTAGCGCTCCAAGCCCTTTCCGATGAGCCCGGTGGCACCCGTCGGCCGCGGCGCCGGGAAACCCGGCCCGCCCTGGTTATAGAGCAGCGCCGGGTATTTCTCACCGCCGGGCGGGATGATTTCCCGGGCGTAGAGCTCGAACTCCCCCGCGGCGGGATTGTCATAGTCCCAGGGGACGGAGATGATGTGTTCCTTGATGGTGTGGCCGAAGCGTTTCATGCTTCTAGTAGACCACGAAACCTTCCTTACGGAACACCTCGCGGATCTCCTCCACGTCTTCCGGCTTCGGCGGCTTCGTATCCTCCAGGGTGTACGGGTAGCCCAGCTCGTGCCACTTGTCCGCACCCATGTTGTGGAAGGGCAACACCTCGATGCGCTCGACGTTGCTCTTCCAGCGGGAGACAATTTTGGCTACGTTGGCGACGTTCTCGGGGCCGTCGGTAAGCCCCGGCACCACCACGAAGCGGATCCAGACCGGCTTGCCGATGGCGTTGAGGCGATCCCCAAAATCGATCGTCGGCTGCAGCTCGCGGCGGGTGACCTTCTTATAGGTCTCCTCGTCACCGGACTTGACGTCCAAGAGCACCAGGTCGATGTTGTCCAGGTCCTCATCGCGCAGGCGCGCCCCGAGGTAACCCGAGGTGTCGATCGTCGTGTGGATGCCTGCATCGTGGACTTCCTTGAGCAAGCGCCGTGCGAAGGCGATCTGGAAGAGCGGCTCACCGCCCGAAATGGTCAGCCCACCACCGGAGGCCTTGAAGACGGGCTTATAGCGCTTGATGCGCTTGACCACATCCTCGATGCGCTCCAAGGTTCCGACCTTCATCTCCATGGTGTCGGGATTGTGGCAATACTGGCAGCGCAACGGGCAACCCGACATGAACATGGTCATGCGGGTTCCAGGCCCATCCACGGCCGTCACCAGCTCCCAGGAGTGCACGAGCGCGACATCACCAGAGCGGCGAGCGCGCATCAACTCTGGGCGGGTGTAACCGTCGAGGTCGTTGTCCGTTCCTAAACCGGCGGCGGCGCCGCGCACCTTCTCCCCTTCTTCAGGAGAAAGACGCACGACGCCGGTAATGCCATCTGCCATTTAGGAGCCCTGGTGGAAGGTACGGGAGATGACGTCCAGCTGCTGCTCGCGGGTGAGCTTCACAAAGTTGACCGCGTAGCCGGAAACGCGGACCGTGAGGTTCGGGTACTTCTCCGGGTGCTCAACGGCGTCCTCCAGGGTGGACTTGTCCAGGACGTTGATGTTGGCGTGGTAAAGGCCCGAGTTCATGTTGTTGGCGGTGCGGTTGGCCTTCATGGAAGCGAGGCGCTCGTCGAAAGTTTTGGTTGCCATGATGTGTTCTCCTTGGGAAGTGGTGTGGACGTGGTCTATTCGGAATCCATGATGAAGCCGGCGTCGAGGACGCCCACCAGGTTGGTGATGCGCTCCTCCGGGGTGCGGCCCAATCCGGACGGGGTGATGGTGTTGGTCAGCGAGATGCCGTCGAGTGCATCCTTGTAGTCCAGCTTGCCTACCGACAGCATGGAGGCAACCATGCCGTGGTTATCCGCGCCGTTCTCCGGGTTAGCGCCCGGGGCGAACGGGGTACCTGCCTGGTGGCCGGACGGGAAAGAACCAGTTGCCTTGCCGTAGACCACGTTGGAGGTAATGGTCAGCACCGACTGGGTCGGGATGGCGTTGCGGTACATCGGGATGGCCTTAATCTTCTCCATCACGGTGTGAACGATGGTGGCGGCGATGTCATCGGCGCGGTCGTCATCGTTGCCGTAGAAGGGGAAGTCACCTTCCGTCTTGTAGTCCACGATGAGGCCGGTTTCATCGCGCACCGGGTAGACCTTGGCGTACTTGATGGCGGACAGCGAGTCAGCCACGATGGACAGGCCGGCGATACCGCAGCCCATGGAGCGCACGATATCGGAATCGTGCAGCGCCATCTCGATCGACTCGTAGGCGTACTTGTCGTGGCAGTAGTGGATGATGTTGAGGGCCTCAACGTAGGTGCCCACAACCCAATCCAGCATCTCCTCGTACTTCTGCCAGACCTCGTCGAAGTCGAGCGGTCCATCGCCCTGGATTGCTTCGTAGCCGTCCACGACCTGCTTGCCGCTGACCTCGTCGCGGCCGCCGTTGATGGCGTAGAGCAGGGCCTTGGCGGCGTTCACGCGGGCGCCGAAGAACTGCATTTGCTTGCCGACGGCCATCGGGGACACGCAGCACGCAATCGCGGCGTCATCGCCCCACTGGTCACGAATCTGCTTATCGGACTCGTACTGGATGGAAGAGGTCTCAATCGAGATGTGGGCGCAGAATTCCTTGTAGCCCGCCGGCAGCTGCGGATCCCAGAAGATGGTGATGTTCGGCTCCGGTGATGGGCCCAGGTTAATCAAGGTCTGCAGCAGACGGAAAGAAGTCTTGGTCACCATGTGGCGGCCATCGTCGCCAAAGCCGGCATCGGACCAGGTTGCCCAGTACGGGTCACCGGAGAAGATCTGGTCATAGTCCTCGGTGCGCAGGAAGCGCACGATGCGTAGCTTGAGCACCAGCTGGTCGATGATCTCCTGGGCTTCTTCCTCGGTGAGGATGCCAGCGGCGAAATCGCGCTCGAAGTAGCAATCAAAGAAGGCAGACAGGCGGCCGATGGACATCGCGGCGCCGTCCTGGGACTTGATGGAGGCCAGGTAGCCAAAGTAGGTCCACTGCACTGCCTCGTGGGCGGTCTTCGCGGGCTTCGAGATATCGAAGCCATAAGACTCAGCCATGACCTTGAGCTTCTTCAGCGCCTTGATCTGCTCGGCGTGCTCCTCGCGGTAGCGTGCCCAGTGCTCGGAGAAGCCGAGGTCCCCCACCGCGTGCTTGGATGCTTCCTTCTCAGCGATGAGGTAATCCACGCCGTAAAGGGCCACTCGGCGGTAGTCACCAATGATGCGCCGCGGCCATAGGCATCCGGCAGGCCGGTGATGATGTGAGAGGAACGCGCTGCGCGGATGCGCGGGGTGTAGATATCGAAGACTGCATCGTTGTGGGTCTTGCGGTAGCGCGTGAAGATCTTCTCGATCTCCGGGTCGGTTTCCTTACCGGCTTCCTTGATGGCCTGCTTGACCATGCGCCAGCCGCCATTGGGCATCATGGCGCGCTTGAGCGGCGTATCCGTCTGCAGGCCAACGATGACGTCATCGTCCTCGGAGATGTACCCAGCCGGGAAGGCATCGATATCGCTTGGGGTGTGGGTGTCTACGTCGAAGATGCGCTTCTGGCGCTCGACGGACAGGTAATTCTTCTCCAAATGATCCCACACGCGCTGCGTCTTCTCGGTGGGCCCAGCGAGGAAGGAGGAGTCCCCGTCATAAGGGGTGTAGTTGCGCTGGATAAAATCACGAACGTCAATGTTTTCAGTCCATGGGCCGGGCTCAAAGCCCTTCCATGCCTCGAACTGCACAGACTGTTCCGTTGCGGTGGTCACTATTTTGACTCCCTTCATAGTTCGCACGACGCGTAACACTTAGTCGCAGAAGGGCTGTGGGTGACTTCGGCTCACGGGCAATTCGGTCAACACGTATCGTCACCGAACCCCTCTCTGTAGCCCATAGTAGGGGTACAACCGCATAACCTCACATCGGCAAATGCGGGCCCCATGCCACCGAACGGGCTGGTTTTAGCACCACACTGGTCAGCTCTCTCATAGGTAACGACCGTACGGTTGGATGCGGGGGTAAATCACCCCCTGACGTGGCCTTTCCCACACCTTCCAGGCGAGTTCTTGGTGCCTGTCCGCGCCGCGCTCTATTGTTATGCGCAGTATCCTCGTCTCGCCCTTCAGCAAGGAGCTCTTTGCGTGTCTGACACCGCCGCTACCGCTAGCCCTGCCACCACCCCAACCCATCCCGTTGATGTTGTCCCGCCAGCGCCCAAGCTGGCAGCGCTCGGACTTCAGCACGTTCTCGCTTTCTACGCGGGCGCGGTCATCGTGCCGCTGCTCATCGCTGGTTCCTTGGGCCTCGATGAAGCCACCACGATTCACCTCATCAACGCTGACTTGTTGACCTGTGGTCTGGCGACGTTGATCCAGGCGGTGGGCGTCGGCAAGCACATCGGCGTCCGGCTGCCCATCATCCAGGGCGTAACCACCACGGCGGTGAGCCCCATCATTGCCATCGGCATGAGCGCTGGTGACCAGCCACTGCCCACGATCTATGGTGCGATTATCGCTGCCGGTATCTTTACCTTTTCGCCGCGCCGGTCTTTGGACGCGTGCTCAAGTACTTCCCGCCGATTGTCACCGGCACCGTGCTTCTGGTCATGGGTACGTCGCTGCTGGCGGTCTCAGCAAATGACTTTGTCAATTACGCTGACGGGGTCCCGGCCGCACGCGATCTGCTCTATGGCTTCGGCACGCTGGCCATCATCATTGTTGTGCAACGTTTCTTCCGCGGCTTCCTGGGCACGCTGTCGGTGTTGCTTGGTTTGGTCATCGGTACTGGCGTGGCCTTCGTGTTGGGCGATACCTCCTTTGACGGCGTGCGTGAGGCTGATGCCATCGGCATGACGACGCCCTTCTACTTCGGTATGCCGAAGTTCGACATCATGGCGATTCTCTCCCTCATCATCGTCATGATCATCACCATGGTGGAAACCACCGGCGATGTCTTCGCTACCGGTGAGATTGTGAAGAAGCGCATCAAGCGCGATGACGTTGTGCGTGCCATTCGCGCCGATGGCCTCTCCACCACCCTTGGTGGCGTGATGAACTCCTTCCCCTATACCTGCTTTGCGCAGAACGTCGGCCTCGTCCGCCTCACCGGTGTGAAGTCCCGCTGGGTCGCGGTGTCAGCAGCGGGCTTCATGATCATCCTGGGCCTGCTGCCCAAGGCCGCAGCCATCGTGGCGGCTATCCCCTCCCCGGTGCTCGGCGGCGCCTCCCTCGCACTATTCGCCAACGTTGCCTGGGCCGGCCTGCAGACCATTGCGAAGGAAGACATCGCCGACGGACGCAACGCCGCCATCGTTACCACCGCGCTGGGGCTGGCCATGCTCGTCACCTTCAAGCCGGATGTGGCCACCGCGTTCCCGGAGTGGGCGCAGATCTTTGTCTCCTCCGGAATGTCCATCGGCGCTATCACCGCAATCCTGCTCAACTTGCTCTTCTTCCACGTCGGCTCGCAGTCCGGCGATGATGTCAGCCGCCTTGACGGCGCCGGCGTCTCTCTCAAGGAGCTCAACGAGATGGACCGCGAGAGCTTCGTCAGCGCTCTGCGCCCGCTCTTCAACAACGAAACCTGGCCGCTCGAAGCCGCCTGGGAGCTGCGCCCCTTCCAGGACGTCAGCCAGCTGCGCGAGGCTATCCAGGTCACGGTGCTTACCTCTCCGAGCGACCAGCGCCGTGCACTGATCCACGACTACCCCGCGATGGATGAGCTGCTGCTGGCCGATTCCGACACGGCCGCCACCATCTCCGCCGACCGCGGTTCCCTGGCCCTGGATGACCTCGATGACGTACAAACGCAGCAGCTTATCGACGTCTCACAGGCCTACCGCGAGCGTTTCGACATGCCCTTTGTGGCATACCTGGATACCAACGACTCGGCCGACCGCGTCATCGATGCGGGCGTGCGCCGCTTGTCCAACTCGGATGAGCTGGAGCAGCGCGTGGTCTTGAGCGAAATCATCGAGATTGCCAATGACCGCTTCGATATCCTCCTTGCGGACGCTAACCCGGTGCGAGCTTACTGGGACCGCAAGTTCACGGAGGTGGAATGAACATAGTTCATTCCACGTACGGGGGACACTCGACGTAGAAAAAGGATCATTCCACGCAAAAGGTCACTCGACGTGAGGACTAGCTGAACTCCATGGTGACCTGGGCCTCGGGGTCAACGCCACGGATGATGCCCTCATAGAAATTGCGAGCTTGATCCTGCAGGAGCTCGCGGTTGTCGTCGATGTCCTCGCGCTTCTTATCGGCGCTGAGGACATCCGACACTGTAGATGCGGCGTCGATCGGCTGGGTGGTCCAGCTGAGCACGCCGTTGTTTTCCACGGCGGTCTTAAACTCTTCATCGGAATGCCCAATGAAGATGAAGTCCGGGATGTGGACAGTGTAGGCATGCTCGCCGGTCTCAGTGACGCGAACGTCCTTGCCTTCGATACCGAGCTTGGCTTTATAGGAATACTGCACAAATTGTGTTCGGCTAGTCCACGGAACCTTCACGCCTAAGACCTGACCCACGGAAGATTTCTCCGCCAGCCCCTGGATACCCAGGCTGAGCAAGACCACCTGCTCTTCGCGCTGGACAGCCTTAACGACCTGCGTGTTGGTTGACTGCACCGGCGCGGTATAAACCTCGTGCGGCTGGCGCACGGCGTAGACACCAAGCGCAGCGCAGGCCAGCGACAACAGCACCACGAGGGCGATGAGGGTGGTGCTTAGTTTGCGAGGAGACATAAAGCCCGTCCTTTGTGTGATTCAGAAAAAGATGCCTTCTAGACTAGCCCTTCGATCTGAACCCAGCCCCACACACACAATGCTTTTACCTTGCTCTGATGAGGGCCTGCTGATCCACGAAGGCGCCAAAGGCCATCAACAAGGTGTCAAGCTCCGTGCGCAAGTGGCGGTGCATAACCACCGCCCCAGAACGCCGAAGCCGTTCTTCGGCAACCCCGTTGACGTCGCCTAGCACCAACACCACGTGACCAGGGAGGACTCCATCGAATTCTGTGGCGTCGAGAACCACACCGTCGCACGCGCGTGCTTCCTCTTCCGTACTGATCCACCGAACACGCACTCCGTGTGGTGCGTAGCGTGCCACATCTGCAGCCAAACGCTCGCTCATTAAAAGCCCAAGGGTTACCGTCCTACGCATTTCAATCACCTGTCCTGAAGCCTTGTGACAAGGACTTTTACCTTGCCTAGCCACAGAATAAAGATCGAAACGTTCACTGTATATGGTCGTTTCAGTTCTATATGATCAGGGCCATGGACAAGGAAGAACGCCAGCGCAGAATCATCTGGGCGGTTGACTCGGGGAGCAAAACGGTCAACCAACTACAAGAACTCACTGGGGCCTCCGCGATTACCATCCGCCGAGATCTCACTGAGCTGGAAGAAGCTGGGGCCCTCACGCGCTTTCATGGCGGCGCTCGCCCCGCTGTGCGACGGGGTGCCCGCTATCCCCTAGAGGTTCGCCGGAAAGAGGACCCCGCTGGCAAACGCGCTATTGCCGCAGAGGCGGCACGACTAGTCGAGCCCGGCTCCTGTGTTCTCATCGACTCGGGTACAACCCCCACAGCGGTCGCCCGCAACCTCGCCGGAATGGACATCACAGCACTAGCGATGTCTCTGTACGCGGGCGCAGCATTAGCCAAGACGCCGGGCAGCGACGTCCTAATTCCAGGCGGAACCGTCAATAGCGACGATCTTGCGGTGTACGGGGCGGAAGCGGTTGACACAGTCATGTCCATGCGCTTCGACTTAGCAATCGTGGGTGTCTGCGCGTGCACTCCGTCGGTGGGCCTTATGTCCCCGAACCTTACCGAGGCCACCATCAAACGGGCCTACTTTAAAGCGGCCCGACGTGTCATCGTTGTCACCACACCAGAGAAGTTCACCCGCATGTCGGCCCACCGAGTGGCCACCTTTGACCAGGTCGACACGGTCATCACAACAACTGACCTATCCCCGGACATAGCCCAGGACGTGGTCGATTTTGGCGCCAACCTCACGATGGTGCCGGTAGAAGACTCTTAAAGCTGGAACTGCTCAACAACTTCAGTGCGGCGCTTGTGCTCCATCCAGAAGGAAAGGAACGGAACAACACCGGCGAGCGCCGTGGTAAAGAGCTTGCCCACCGGCCACATGGCGCGCGGACCGAGGACCAGGATGGATACGAGGTAGACCATGTAGGCCACGCCGTGCGCTTGGGCGATGAGCGTAGCCCACGATGGCATCTCCATGCCCACGCCGTATTGCAGGATCATGCGCGCGACAAGAATGAGAAGGAAAATACCGGTAATCGTGGCGGCAATGGAAAAGAACTTCAGCGGGCCACGGATACGCGCCTGGCGGTCAGGATGGACAGCGTTGTTCACTGGGTTGCTCATAAATTCTCCTCTTCGGTGCCGCGACGGCGGCGCTGCTTGTTCATAGCGTTGAAGGTTTCCACATCAATCTGCGGACGGGGCGGTAGGAAATCTTCGTCGATTTTAGTCTCGGTGTGCTCCTTGGCCGCGCGCACGTCCTCTGCCTCATATTGGGCTGGCTCTTCTCCCCGCTGGAGGGCTTCGTTCTCGGCATCGATTCGCTCATTCTCGTAGCGCATGGCGGTGCGGTAAGCGTAAACAACAAATACCGCGAACAGCGGCCATTGGAAGGCGTATCCCAAGTTCTGGAAGGTTCCCGAACCGGAGCGGAACCGCGTCCATTGCCAGTAAGCAAGGAACAAAAAGAGCACGACGAAGATCACGATGAGGACGATGTGCCACCATCGAACCTTCATCCGCTTTTTCGGTGCTGGGTTGGTGCTCACTCTGAACAGCCTACCCACCACGCCCAGAAAAGTGGATTTCCGTCTATGGCCTGCCGCCCTGTAGGCTAGTGACCGTTGCGCAGAGCAAAGAGCGCTCCGCAGCAACGAAACCAGCGCCCGTGGCGGAATTGGCAGACGCGCTAGATTTAGGTTCTAGTGTCTTATGACGTGTGAGTTCAAGTCTCACCGGGCGCACAATTTCAAACCCCGCGCGAGTTTTCCGTGCGGGCTTTTCTTTACCCCAGCCCTGCCCCAAATGGTTTTAGTCATATGGTTCCCCTCATCGGGTTCTTTTGGGGGCAAAGAAGCCACCTAAAGCACTACAGAAGGTTCGTTTGGAGGCAGGCGAACCATATGAGTAGAACCATGTGCGGAGAGACCAAAGCCACAGGACCATCTGCGAGGTAGCTTCTGCATTTCCCCAGGTGGTCTTCGCAGAATGTGCGCAGGCGGTCCTTTTAGTTTGGTCCCCCATCAACCTGCCAAGCTAGCGGACGCCGAGGCTTGCGGATATTGCTCGGCGGATGCTGGGACTCGTGGTGATGGCGGGCGGAGGCTTAGGCTTGGCCGGCAAGCGCCGCTAAGGGTTCGCGCAGTTGTGCCAGCGCGCGGCCGCGGTGCGAGACAGCGTTCTTCTCCTCCGGGGACATCTCCGCGGCGGAGCGGGATTCACCTTCGGGTTGGAAGAGCGGATCGTAGCCAAAGCCATTCTCGCCCTGCGGGGCGGTGAGCAAGGAGCCTGGCCAACGGCCTTCCACCACATGTTCCTGCCCATCCGGGGTCACCAGCGCGCAGACCGACACGAAGGCGGCCGCGCGGCGCTCGGCGGGCACGTGTGACATCTGCCCCAGCAGCAGGCGGTTATTGGCTTCATCGTCGCCGTGGCCGCCCGACCACCGGGCAGAGAGCACGCCCGGCATGCCGTTGAGTTCTTCCACCGCGAGGCCAGAATCATCCGCGATCGTTGCCAACCCGGTGTGCTGCACCCCGGCGCGCGCCTTAATCAACGCGTTGTCAGCAAAGGTGCGGCCATCCTCCACAGGCTCCGGGTAGGCCTCCACTGCGGACAGCGGGAGCAGCTCGATGCCCTCAATGCCGGCATCAGCGAGAATCTTCTCCAGCTCCTTGAGCTTCTTGGCATTATTCGAAGCGACGAGGAGCTTTACCATCCGAGGGCCGCCTTTTGAGCGTCGATAAGCTGGGTGCAGCCGGCTTGGGCCACGTCCAACATGTCATTGAGCTCCGCGCGGCCGAACAGGCCGTGCTCACCGGTGCCCTGAATCTCGACGAAGTCCCCGCCCTCCTGCATCACCACGTTGAGATCAACCTCCGCGCGGGAGTCCTCCTCATAGGGCAGGTCGAGGCACACGTGACCATCGATGATGCCAACGGAGACAGCGGCAATAGGATCCAGCAGCGGCTCGCCCGGGACGACGCCCTCCTCCTTGAGGTAGGCAATCGCATCAGCCAGCGCCACATACGCGCCGGTAATCGACGCCGTGCGGGTACCGCCGTCGGCCTGCAGCACGTCGCAATCCAGCTGGATGGTATTCTCCCCCAGCTCGGACAGGTCCACGGCGGCGCGCAGGCTGCGGCCCACCAGGCGGGAGATCTCGTGGGTGCGCCCCTTGACCTTGCCCTTCATCGACTCGCGCGGCATGCGGTCGTGGGTGGCCGCAGGCAACATGGCGTACTCGGCGGTCAACCAGCCCTCGCCGGAGTCCTTCTTGAAGCGCGGCACCCCGAATTCCACGGAAGCCGTGCACATGACTCGGGTATTGCCGAACTCCACCAGCACCGACCCAGCCGGGTTGGTGGTGAAATTGCGGGTAATGCGAACGCTACGGAGTTGGTCGAGCGCGCGACCATCAGCACGAGTGAAATCAGTCATGCCCACTACCCTACCGCGCGTGCTAGAACTCGAGCTCCATCCCGGCGGCGCCGACGACGATCTCTCCGTCGAACTCGCGGGCAGCTGCGGCATAGGTGGCGGCGGCATCGCCCCACGGCTGCAGGTGAACGAGCACCAGCTTCTTGACCCCCGCCTCACGCGCCAAGCGCCCGGCTTCTGCCCCCGACATGTGCATGTCTGGGGCCTTATCCTCCGAGGTCTCGCCCCATGCGGCCTCACAGAGGAAAACATCCACGTCCTGGGCGGCCTCAATGAGCGCGGGCGTATAGGCCGAATCCGCAGAATAGCACAGGGTGGCGCTGGTCTTGGTGTGCTCAACCCGCAAGGCATATGTCTCTACCGGGTGAACTGTGCGGAAGGGGGTGATATAGACATCGTCGACAAGCTGGCGTTCCCGATCCACCCAGGGACTGAACGCAAAGGTATCGCTCATGTCATCCACCCCGTCCGGAGTATCCGAGGACAGCCGGCCCAGGTGGGTCTCAGTCGTCGACGGCCCGAGGCAGAAATTGCGGGAGGCTGCGGGCTCTGTGGGGTGGAAGCGACGCCACACCATCAAAGACGGAAAGTCCAGGCAGTGATCGGCATGGAGATGAGTTAACGCCACGTGTGCATCGCAGGGATCCTGGAGTTCCTGCAGGCGTGCAAGCGTACCCGGGCCCAAATCCATGATGATGGACGGAGCAGAGGGGAAAGACAAGAGATAGCCAGAGGCCGGATTACCCACAGTGGGCACCGAGCCGGAACAGCCTAGGATGGTCAGCTTCATGCGTTCAATAGTTCCACGAAACAATGGGGGATGCGGGATTTGGGTCGATTGTACATCCTCACCCGCTCTAAATCTTGGGCCCCAGGAAGCGTGCGGCTAAACGCTCGAAGGCGGCGTGGTCGCCAGTGCACTCGAAACTACGTGTGGGTACCTGCCCGCCGGGCCAGCATGTCCGTGTTGGTGAGGATGCGCAACACATCCTTCGCAGTCTCCTCCGCCGAAGACACCAAGGTGACGTTATCCCCGATAGCGAGCTGGATGACGCCCGTCAGCAGCGGATAGTGCGTGCAGCCAAGAACGAGCGTGTCGACGCCCGCCGACTGCAGCGGCGCGAGGTAGCCCTCGGCCACACCCAGGATCTGGCGCCCAGCGGTAATGCCGCGCTCGACAAAGTTCACGAAGTCCGGGCAGGCCACGGCCGTGCACTCAACATTCGGGTTGACGGCGAACAAATCCTGGTAGGCCCCGGAATTAATGGTTCCCTCAGTACCAATCACGCCAATCTTGCCGTTGCGGGTGGTGGCGATGGCGCGGCGTACGGCCGGGCGGATAACCTCCACGACCGGAATGGCATAGCGCTCGCGGGCGTCGTGCAGGAAGGCGGCCGTGGCGGTGTTGCAGGCGATCACCAGCATCTTGCAGCCGCGCTCTACCAACTCGTCGGCGATGGCGGTGGAGAGCTCCCTCACCTCGGCGATGGGCCGCGGGCCGTAGGGGGTATGGGCGGTATCGCCGATGTAGATGATGGATTCGTCGGGAAGCTGCTCGATGATCGTGCGAGCGACGGTCAGGCCGCCCACGCCCGAATCAAAAATCCCGATCGGAGAGGTCGCGTCAGGCATTAACGCATCGCTCCCCGAGGTGCGGGCTTGACCTTCTTAATCGGGTCATCGGAGGTGATCACCATACCCGCGACGATGCCACCGATGGCGCCGAAGAGATGGCCCTGCCAGCTGACTCCCTCGTAGATCGGCAGCACGCCCCAAATGAGGCCGGAGTAGGCGAACCCTAGACCAACACCAATCAGGAACTGCCCCAGCGAGCGGTTGAAGATGCCGCGCACGATGAGGTAAGCCAACCAGCCATAGACCACACCGGAGGCACCAATGTGCGAGGTCCCCGGCCCGCCTAGCAGCCACGTGCCCACGCCGGCAATGAGCACCACGATGATGGTGACCTCCCACCACGCCTTGCGGCCTGACAAGCCGATCAGGAAACAAAAGATCGCACCAGGCAACGAGTTTCCGATGAGGTGCTCGAAGTTCGCGTGGAGCAGCGGCGCGGTGAAAATCCCCCAGATGCCGTTGAAGTCCAGCGGATGAATGCCGTACTGCCCCAGCTCGCTTCCAAAGAACAGGAAGTTGATGATGTGGATGATCCACTCGACGGCGAGGAATCCCACCGTGAGAGACGCGGCTGTTTTGAGGCGGCCGGCCCGCGTGTAGTTCTTCGAATCGCCTGAATTAAGGAGGGGCTGCTGCCCCTGTCCCGCGGCAGCGGGGCGGGGTTGAAAGGGGTTAGGCTCATGCGAATGCTGCTGGCCAAAGGGTCCACTCGTCGTCATAATGCCTCCAACTCTAGCAAGCCCGCAGCGAGGAATACGCCTCCAAACCCAGTCCTGGGCTTGCATTCACCACGGCGTCAACGATGGCTGCCTCCACGGCATCAGCAGCGGCTGCGCTTAACGACGCCAACTCCGCCGGGCCGATGCCCCGCTCCGCTGAGCGGACTCCCGAGGAGGCAGCAAACAGCGTATCCCCATCCAGCGGGGAATGCGCTGGGCGCACAGCGCGAGCGATGCCATCGTGGCCCGCGAGAGCAAGGCGCTTGGTCTGGGCCTTGCTTAAAGGCGCATCGGTCAACACCGCACCAATGGTGGTATTAAGCCGCGAGGATTCCGCGAATGACTCGGCCAGGCTGCGGGCTGCGGCAAACCGCTCAACGTCGACGGCTGGTACACCCGGCGCGCCAAACAAGCGCCCAGTCTCAGCATCAATCACCTGCCCCACCGGGTTCGCCACGACGACGGCGGCGACGGAGAACGAGGAGACGTCGACAAGCGCGGTGCCCACCCCGCCCCGCACCTTGCCGGCACAGGCCCCAGTGCCCGCACCCACGCTGCCACTCGTGGCGTCGTGTCCTGCCAACGCGGCGCGTAGAGCCGCCTCGCCGTCTGCCGCCGTGGGGCGCTGCGGCCCGGCGAGCAGGTCGAAGATGACCGCGCCCGGCACGATAGGAACGCGCGGGCCGGGGATCTCCTCCCCAAAGACGGGGAAACCAATCCCTGCCTCCTCCAGCCCGCGCATGACGCCATCCGCAGCGGCCAGCCCAAAGGCCGAGCCGCCTGCCAGAAGAAACGCATGAACGCGCTCAACCGTGTTGTGTGGCTCTAAAAGATCCGTCTCGCGCGTGCCTGGACCGCCGCCCCGCACGTCGACGCCGGCCACGGCCCCCTGCTCGCCGCAGTAGATGACGGTGACGCCGGTATCCTCACGTGTGACGTGGCCGACGGAAAAGCCCATGTCGGGAAGTGTGCGCACGGTGCTAGTCCATGAGAACGTCGAGCAGCGAATCCTGGCAGAATGCCAGCCATTCCACGAGCGTATCGCGGTCCGCCCCAGGGGTATCCTCCGGCACGTCCCCGGCGGCGATATAGAGGCGCAGATCGTTAAGCCCCGCGAGGAAAGCATGCGCCTCTTCCTCACTAATGGCTACCTCTACCCCGCCAGTCGGCCCCAGCGCGGTGTTAATGACCTGTAGGTTCTCCAGCTTGGCGCGCGCAATGTCGTTCTCATGGAGCGAGCGCATGAGGGAATTGTCTCCATCGAATTCCTCATCCCCCGGCTTCTTGAAGTCCGGAAAGAGGCGGGCCAGCGACGGGTCTTCGGGGGCTTCGGTGTGGCCGGTGGGCATGTCGAGCATGTCCGCCAGCTCATCCTTCGGCGCCGACTGCGCGCGAGCGATGATGGCCTCAGACACCGTCGCGGTGAGGTCACCCAAGACTTCGCGCTCCATCGGCTCGAAAACAGCCGTGTACTTGGCGCCGCGCATGAAGGACTTTTTCTTCTTCCAAGCCTGCATAACCTACCCTGCCTGCTGCATTGTGGCCCAGAGGCCCGCGACCTGCAGCTTCTTCACGTCGGCTTCGACTTTGTCGCGTTCACCCGAGGACACGGCTGCCTTACCTTCGGTATGGACCTGCATCATCAGCTCGTTGGCTCGCTTCTTGTCATAGCCTAAAACGGTCTGGAACACGTAGGAGACGTAGCTCATCAGGTTGACTGGATCATCCCAGACAATGCACATCCACGGCAGGTTTTCGCTCGTGGCGACGTCGACGTCAATCGCCTCATCCAGCTCCGGGGTGGCCATGGGTGAACTCATCACCACGCCCGCGGACGTTTCGTTGTGCGCTTTCATGCCCTCTACACTAGCTAAAATTCTCCGCGTCGCGAGCAGTTATACTGTCAGCGACCCTTAACCTGATTATCGTTTCCAGGTGGCATCAATGAATTCTTTCTCCCTCCCCCCAGCCGTTGTTGACATTCTCGCGGGACGCCAACCGGCGAAGGAGGATGTCGTCCTCCTCCTGCAACGAGTGCTGACCGTGCTCGTTCTCGGCGGCACGCTCGTGGCTGCCGTATTGAGCCTGACCAACCCGTCGAACGACGGCAGCTCGACGGATGCGGAACCCCCAATGTCGGAGGCGTGCGACTACGAGCTTCCCGACGTTTCCGTCCAACGTCAGCTCAACACCATCCAAGAGGAGCTGATAGGTGCGCTCAACACCTGGCGTAAGGAAGACGGCCAAGCCCCACTGGTGCCCTGGATCGACCGCCAAACCGCAGCCCGCGAAAAGGCAGAGTGCAACGCGGTGACCAAGACACAGGAGCCGGCTGAAGAGAATGTGCAGATGGTTCAGCACCACCTGCCCGTGGACAAGGCCAGCGCATATGAATTCGTCGAGGCCTTCCGGGCCTCCCCCGACCACGTGGCCGCCCTGCGGGATCGCCGGATGACCACCGCGGCCGTCGGCGTGGCCTATAACGACGGCGAGGTGTACGTCGTCATTCAGCTTGAGGAATAGAACAGCTGATTTTTTAGGACGCCCTGAGTAGCATCTTCGATGTGACTACTACCTCAGATAACGTCCGGGATGCCGGAAACGACCCTGCAGATCGTTCCACGGCCCTTCTTACCGATAAGTACGAGCTGACCATGCTGCAAGCGGCGCTGCGCGATGGCTCTGCGCACCGCCAGGTAGCCTGCGAAGTTTTTGCCCGCCGCCTTCCCAACGAACGGCGCTACGGCGTTGTTGCCGGCACCGAGCGCGTTCTCCGCGCTGTCCGGGACTTCCGTTTCACCGCCCAGCAACTGGCGGAGATGGACTTCCTGGATGCTCCAACACAGGAGTACCTGGCCAATTACCGTTTCTCCGGGCAGATCGATGGCTACCGGGAAGGCGAGCTGTACTTCCCCAACTCGCCACTGCTGACCGTGCGCGGCACCTTCGGTGAGTGTCTCATCCTGGAAACCGTGATCCTCTCCATCATGAATTCCGATTCCGCAGTGGCCTCCGCGGCCTCCCGTATGGTGGTTGCCGCGGACGGCCGTCCCATCATTGAGATGGGCTCGCGCCGCACGCACGAATACGCTGCGGTGACTGCTGCCCGCGCCGCCTATCTGGCAGGCTTCCAGGCCACCTCCAACTTGGAGGCCGGCTACCGCTATGACATTCCGGTCTCCGGCACCGCGGCGCACGCGTGGACGCTGGCACACGTCAACGAGGACGGCACCCCGAACGAGGAGGCCGCCTTCCGCGGGCAGATCGAAACTCTCGGCGTGGATACAACCCTGTTGGTGGATACCTATGACATCACCAAGGGCGTGGAAACCGCCGTCAAGGTGGCCGGACCCGAGCTGGGCGGCGTGCGGATCGATTCCGGCGATTTGGCCGCGGTCACCCGCCGTGTGCGCAAGCAGCTCGATGATTTGGGCAACCACAACACCAAGATCGTGGTCTCCTCCGACCTGGATGAGTTCGCCATCGCCGGTCTGCGCGGCGATCCCGTCGACGTCTACGGCGTGGGCACCTCGGTGGTCACCGGCTCGGGTGCCCCGACTGCTGGCATGGTCTACAAGGTCGTCGAGGTCGATGGCCACCCAGTGGCCAAGCGTTCCTCCTCGAAGAAGTCGCAGGGCGGGGCAAAGCGCGCCTTGCGCACCTACCGCTCCTCCGGGGTGGCCGTCGAGGAGCTCGTGCTCCCCTTCTCCGCCGAGAGCCCAGAGACCGGGACGCTGCGTACCCGCGAGATGACGGTGCCGCTGATGCGCGACGGCGAGATCCTCGACAACCTGCCTACCCTCGAGGAATCCCGCGAGTACCTGGCCCAGGCCATCACCACCCTGCCGTGGGAGGGCCTCGCACTCACCCGCGATGAGCCCGCGGTTCCCACCCGCTTTATCGGCTTCGACGCTTAGGAAGTACGCGGGGGAAGACCGACTACACTGGCACCAATGCAGGACACAACGGTTGACCTCCTTGACGCCGCAGTCTCCGCCCTCGGCGGCTCGCGGCGCCCCGGCCAGGTGCGCATGGCGACGGCCGTGACCACTGCGTTGGAGAAAGAGCGCCACCTCGCCGTGCAGGCAGGAACAGGCACAGGTAAGTCCTTGGCCTACCTTGTGCCTGCCTTCCGCCACGCACAGGAAACCGGTCACACCGTCATCGTCTCCACCGCCACGCTGGCGCTCCAACGCCAACTGGTGGAGCGGGACCTTCCACGTCTGGCCGAGGCCCTCGAGCCGCACCTAGAAAAGAAGCCGACCTTCGCCATCATGAAGGGCCGCTCCAACTACGTCTGCCTCAACAAAGTCTCCCGCGCCGCTGAGCTTGAGGACGAAGACGCCTTGCTCGACGAAGACGCTGTTTCCCACCTCGGCCGCCACGTCCAGCGCGTCTACGAGTGGGCGGACGACACCGAGACTGGTGACCGCGAGGACTTGGAACCGGGCGTGCCAGACTTAGCGTGGCGGCAGGTATCCGTCACCTCGAACGAGTGCCTCGGTGCCACGCGCTGCCCGCACGGCGAAGACTGCTTCGCGGAGCTAGCACGACGCCGCGCGGCCGACGTCGATATCGTCGTCACCAACCACGCCCTGCTCGCCATCGACGCGGTGGCGGATGTCAATATCCTGCCCGAACACGACGTCGTTATCATCGACGAGGCCCACGAGCTGGACGGCCGCATCACCTCGGTCTCCACCGCCGAGATCACCGGGCGCGCGCTCAAGATGGCGGCCAGCCGCGCCAAGTCCCTCGGCGCCAACGGCAAAGACCAGCGGCTGAGCGAGCAAGCCAACGAACTGAGCCAACTGCTCGCAGGGTTCGCACCGGGCCGCTGGACCGACCTTCCAGAGGAGGCCAAGCAGCAACTCATGGGCCTCGCGGATACCCTGGCCGATTGCCGCGAGACTATTGCCCGCACCCCCGAGGGCGAACAGGCCCAAGATCCGGAAAAATTCGCCGAGCGCCAGAACCTGGCCAACCACCTCGCCAGCCTCGTCGAGGCCATCGCCCGCATCCTCGATGTCTTCGCCACCGGTGACCCCGCAGCACACGCCGACGTGGTGTGGCTGGAGCGCGATGAGCGCACGCTGAACGACACCCTGGCCGTCGCTCCGCTCTCTATCGCCGGCATGCTGCACGAAAAGCTCTTCGGCGAGCAGACCGTCGTGCTGACCTCCGCCACGCTGGCCCTGGGCGGGCGCTTCGACGCCATGGCCGCGCAGTGGGGCCTGCCGAAAGGCACGTGGGACAGCCTCGACGTGGGCTATCCCTTTGACCCCGCGCGCAGCGGCATCCTCTACACCGCAGCACACCTGCCGCAGCCGGGCCGCGATGGGCTGAGTCCCCAAACCCTCCAAGAGATCCGCGAGCTCATTATGGCCGCCGGCGGACGCACGCTCGGGCTCTTCTCCTCACGGCGGGCCGCGCAGCAGGCAGCCGAAGAACTCAAGCCCACCATCCCCTTCGACATCTACCTCCAGGGCGAGGATTCCATCGGTGCGCTCGTGGACAAGTTCACGAAGAACGAAAACTCCTGCCTCTTCGGCACGCTCACGCTCTGGCAGGGCGTCGATGTGCCCGGACCCTCCTGTTCCCTGGTCCTCATCGATCGCATCCCCTTCCCCCGCCCGGATAACCCACTCATGCAAGCCCGAACCGAGGCTGCAAAGGCGGCAGGGCGCAATGGATTCATGGAGGTTTCCGCGACACACGCGGCGCTGCTCATGGCCCAAGGCGCAGGCCGCCTGCTGCGTTCCACTGCGGACCGCGGAGTCGTCGCCGTGCTCGATAGCCGCCTAGAGACCAAGCGTTATGGCTCTTACCTGCGGGCCTCCATGCCGCAGATGTGGCCGACGAGCGACCCGCAGGTCGTGCGCGGGGCGCTCAAGCGCCTGGTCGAGGCCCGCTAGGGGCGAGGCAGCGCGCAGACCGTGGCTGAGTCCGGGGCGACCTCGGTGAAACCTGCGTCATGCACCACCACCGCATCGGGGCGCGCGCACGCCGCGGCAAAATCCGCTGGGGCAATCTCGCGCACGGACAGCGCGAAATCCTGCGCCGCCCAACCTTCTACTTCCTCAACGCTCATCGCCGCGGCCAGCAACATCGAGCCGTGCCCCACCTGCGCGGCGGCCTTTCCGGCGCTCATGGTGAGGGAGGCGTCGATGTAGATCACGGGGGCGTCGGCAAGCGCGGGGCCCGGGGCATCCTGGGGGAGATCGGTATGGCCGATCTGCAGCTTGGCGACGAGCGGATGCACGTCCTGTACCGCCGAAGGAACGAACACTCGCGCGCGGTCCTCCACGGTGATGCCCGGCAGGGCCTGGACATCGCGCCAGGCCTTGTTGCGGGCGCGGCGCGCCACCTTGCGGATGCGGTGCCCGTACCACTGCCCCAACGCCTCGGCGAAGGCCCCATCTTGCCCGGCCCGTTCGTCGAGGCAGAGCTTGACGACGCCCCTCGCCGCCGCTTCCAGCACCTCCGTGCGCGCCGGCGGGTCCTGCTTGGGCAGGTTGAGCGCTATCTGCATCGCCTGGATGGTCTCGGGCTTATCGGGATCCTCGGGATCATCGCGCCAGTTGCGCTCACTGCACGCATCCACGAGGCGCCGATGGGCCTCGCGGAGGTTATTCACTAGCGACTTCCTCCATGGGGATGCCGAGAATCTGCAGGATTTCGTCCATGTAGGGGTGGTTAACAGAGGCATCTGCCACCTCGCGCAGGGCGGGCTTGGCGTTGAAGGCAATGCCCAGGCCGGCAGCGGAAATCATGTCGATATCGTTGGCACCATCGCCCACAGCAACGGTCTGCCGCATGCTCAGGCCCGAATCCGCAGCGAACTCTCGCAGGAACATCTCCTTGGCCTTGCGGTCCACCACGTCCCCGATGACCCGGCCGGTGAGCTTGCCGTCCTCGATTTCCAGGGTGTTGGCGCGCACGTAGTCAAGGTCGAGCTCCTTAGCTAGATCCTCGAGGACCTGGATGAATCCTCCCGACACCACCGCAACCCGGTAGCCCATGCGCTTGAGCGTGCGGATGGTGGTGCGCACGCCGGGCGTGAGGCGGATATCGGCGGCGGTTTCCTTGATGACGGATTCCGGCAGACCTGCCAAGGTGGCCACGCGCTCGCGGAGGGATTCTTCAAAGTCCAGCTCACCGCGCATAGCACGCTCCGTCACTGCAGCAACCTCGGCCTCCTTGCCGGCGTGGGCGGCCAACATCTCGATGACCTCGCCTGTAATGAGGGTGGAGTCGCAGTCAAAGCAGATGAGGCGCTTCGAGCGGCGCTGCAATCCGGAGCGCTCGATGGCGATGTCCACACCCTGCTCGGTAGCCAGGCGTGCCAACATGGCGCGAACAGGGTCGGAGGAGCCATCGATCGTGATGTAGAGCTCCAGGCCGTTGAGCGGGTACGTGGACAGGCCGCGGATGCGGTCGATGTTGACATCGAGGTTGGCCAGCTCCTTGGCGATGGCCGACATGTGGCTCGCGTTGACCTGACGGCCCAGCACCACGACGACGTGTGTCGAGCGCGGGCGTGAGGTGGCTTCCTCCTCCCGAGGATCCACGGTGATGGACTGCGCATAGATGCTCAACGTGTTGCGCAGCCCCTGCTCCATGGCCTCCAGACGGGAGGCGTTAACGCGGATGTACGCGGAGAGGGAGATGCGGCCGGAGAAGATGGCCTGTTCGGCGTCGACAAGCTCTACGTTGTGGGAGCTGAGAACGCGGAAGAAGGCGGCAGACACGCCTGGTTTGTCGGGACCTGAGGCGGTGACAACGGCGAAAACTTGTTCACTTTGATTATCCACGGGGCTCATTATCTCACATCGCTCAGCACTGCTTGACCTACGGCAAACGCCGCCTCCCCATCGTGGTGATGGGGAGGCGGCGTTATCAGGAGTACTCAGCTCGTGAGTGCTTAGTGGCCGGTGTGTGCTTCCTCGCGCATGCGCTTAACCATGTGCGGGTAGTGCAGCTCGAAGGCCGGACGCTCGGAGCGGATGCGCGGCAGGGACACGAAGTTGTGGCGCGGCGGCGGGCAGGAGGTAGCCCACTCGAGGGAGTTGCCGTAGCCCCACGGATCGTCCACGGTGACGATCTCGCCGTAGCGCCAGGACTTGAAGACGTTCCAGACCAGCGGGATAA
The DNA here is from genome assembly GCF_009708045.1 of Corynebacterium hiratae. NCBI lineage: Bacteria > Bacillati > Actinomycetota > Actinomycetes > Mycobacteriales > Corynebacteriaceae > Corynebacterium > Corynebacterium hiratae. The sequence goes on from NZ_VIOG01000002.1 coordinate 234,988, forward strand.
CCGAAGCGCCCAGGACGAAGGAGAAGATGGTGGAAATCTGGTTGAAGACCGTGAAGCCATCAGACTCCAGGTAGTCGGCGTAACGACGCGGCATACCCATGTTGCCCACCCAGTGCTGAATCAGGAAGGTGCCGTGGAAGCCGATGAAGGTCAGCCAGAAGTGAATCTTGCCCAGGCGCTCATCGAGCATGCGTCCGGTCATCTTCGGGAACCAGAAGTACAGGCCAGCGAAAGCGGAGAACACCACGGTACCGAACAGGGTGTAGTGGAAGTGAGCAATCAGGAAGTAGGACTCAGCAAGGTGGAAGTCCAGTGCCGGGGAGGCCAGCATAATACCGGTCATACCGCCGAAGAGGAAGGTTGCCAGGAAGCCCATGGCGAAGATCATCGGGGTATCCCAGGTGATGTGGCCCTTCCACATGGTGCCGACCCAGTTGAAGAACTTCACGCCGGTCGGAACCGCAATCAGGAAGGTCATGAAGGAGAAGAACGGCAGCAGAATAGCACCGGTCACGAACATGTGGTGAGCCCACACGGCCATGGACAGCGCACCGATGGCCAGCAGAGCAAAGACCAGGCCAATGTAGCCGAAGACCGGCTTGCGGGCGAAGACCGGCACAACCTCAGAAATGATGCCGAAGAACGGCAGTGCCAAGACGTAGACCTCCGGGTGGCCGAAGAACCAGAAGAGGTGCTGCCACAGGATAGCGCCGCCGTTGGCGGAGTCATAGATGTGGCCGCCCAGCTTGCGGTCATACAGAACGCCCAGCGCTGCGGCGGTCAGCAGCGGGAAGATCATCAGTACGATGACGGACGCGGTGAAGACAGCCCACGTGAAGACCGGCAGACGGAACATGGTCATGCCCGGTGCACGCAGGGTGAGGACCGTGGTGATCATGTTGATGGCGGAAGCAATGGTACCGACACCGGTAGCACCCACACCGACGATCCACATGTCAGCACCGATGCCCGGGGTGTGAACCGAGTCAGCCAGCGGCATGTACATGGTCCAGCCGAAGTCAGCAGCGCCGCCCGGGGTCAAGAAACCCGCGAGCATCACGATTCCGCCGGTCAGGGTAATCCAGAAACCGAAAGCGTTCAGACGTGGGAAGGCCACATCCGGCGCACCAATCTGCAGGGGCAAAACATAGTTACCGAATGCCCACACCACTGGTGTTGCAAACAGCAGCAGCATGACGGTGCCGTGCATGGTGAAGAGCTGGTTGAACTGCTCGTTGGACAGGAACTGCAATCCTGGGGTGAAAAGCTCAGCGCGAAGCAGCAGAGCCATGAAGCCACCGAGGAAGAAGAAGCTGAAGGACATGATCATGTACATGATGCCCAGCTGCTTGTGGTCGGTGGTGGTTAGCATCATCCAGGCCTTGGAACCAGTCTTTGCGTTACCAGTCGGCTCTGGACGTGTAGGCGCGACGTAATCGTCGAGCCGTGGCGCCACAGCGGTCATAAAATCCTCCTGAAGAACAAGTGCTTAACCACATCGGCATCACGCGCTTTCTCGCGCCACACGCTCAGTAGTCAAACACCTAGGTTTACTCGCATTATATTAGGCCACCTCAGGGCCTAATTTCCAGCGCTCTGTTATTTTCCGCCAACCTTGCTAACCCCGTTTGGAGCAGATAACGCCATGTACGGGGCCAACTACCTACACCACGCCCTAGCACACGGTGATCTAGAACACATGAACGCGGGGGTGTCGTCCCCCAAAACCCGAAAACGCACCCCCTGAAAGAATCAACCTTTCGGATGATCCCTGCCAGGAGGTGCGGTACGGCGACAGGTAAATGCGAGGAACTAGCTAGAAGTCCCAGTCATCATCGGTCGTTTCCTCTGCCTTACCAATCACATAGGAGGAGCCGGAGCCGGAGAAGAAGTCGTGGTTCTCGTCCGCGTTCGGGGACAGCGAGGACAGGATAGCCGGAGACACGCGGGTCTCATCCGCTGGGAACAGCCCCTCGAAGCCGAGGTTGTTCAGAGCCTTGTTGGCGTTGTAGCGAAGGAAGCGCTTCACATCTTCGGTCCAGCCCAGCTCGTCATACAGATCCTCGGTGTAGTCGATCTCGTTCTCGTAGAGGTCGTAGAGCAGGTCGAAGGCATAGCCCTTCATTTCCTCCTGCTCCGGCCCCGACAGCTTCTTGTATCCCTGCTGGAACTTGTAGCCGATGTAATAGCCGTGGACGGCCTCATCGCGGATGATGAGGCGAATGATATCCGCGGTGTTCGTCAGCTTCGCGCGCGAAGAGAAGTGCATCGGCAGGAAGAAACCGGAGTAGAAGAGGAAGGACTCCAGCAGCGTGGAGGCGACCTTCTTCTTCAGCGGATTGTCACCCTGGTAATAGGACATAACAATCTTGGCCTTGCGCTGCAGGTTCTCATTTTCCTCAGACCAGCGGAAAGCATCGTTGATCATCGGGGTCGACGCTAGCGTCATGAAGATATTGGAGTAGGACTTCGCGTGCACCGACTCCATGAAGGCGATGTTGGTGTAGACGGCCTCTTCGTGGGGCGTGACGGCGTCGGGAAGCAGCGATACCGCACCCACGGTGCCCTGGATAGTGTCGAGCAACGTCAGGCCAGCGAAGACGCGCATGGTGGTCTCCTGTTCCTTCTCCGTGAGCGTCTTCCAGCTCTGGATGTCGTTGGACACTGGGACCTTCTCGGGGAGCCAGAAGTTGCCGGTTAGACGATCCCACACCTCAAGATCCTTCTCATCTGGAATGGTATTCCAGTTGATTGCCTTCACCGGAGCCTCGTGGCTGGCGATGTAATCGTCGTACTCGTGAGACACGCACGTCACCTCGTCTTACTAGTAATTTGTGAGTCTGGTGCCATCGTACCCGGTAAAACTAGGGGCCAAAATTCCTGCATGTTTTATACTTGAGCCCTACTCCCACGACCCCGAGTTTCGATGGAATGACTGAACCCTCCGCTCCCCTACTCAGCACCGTTTTGGACGCGTTGGGCACTGATATCGTCAGTGGCGCCCTCCCCGCCGGTGAACGTTTTACGCTCAACGACCTCTGCGAGCGCTTCGGCATTTCCCGAACCGTGGCGCGCGAAGCCATGCGCGCACTGGAGCAACTGGGAATGGTCTCGTCCTCGCGCCGCGTCGGCATTACGGTGCTCCCCATCAGCGAATGGGCGGTCTACGATCCCGCTATCATTTCGTGGCGCTTGGGCTCGGAGAAAGCGCGCGATAGCCAGCGCACCTCCCTTAATGATCTGCGCCTCGCCATCGAGCCTGTCGCCGCGGGCTTAGCCGCACAGCACGCTTCCCCTGAAGATAAGGAAGAGATTCTGGGGCTGGCCCAGCGCCTCCAGGTCACGCCCACGCGGCGCGTCGGCGAGCACCTCGCCACAGATCTGCGCTTCCACGCCATGGTCCTCCACGCCTCGGGCAATGAGATGTTCTCAGCGCTGAGCCCCTACCTGCTGTCCATGGTGCGTGGGCGTTCGCTCTATGGTTCCCGCAAGCGAAACCCGACGCCGGTACCGCCCAGCTTCACCTCGATTTGGCAGAAGCCATCAACCGAGGCGACTCACCTGAGGCAGAAAAAATCGCACGCGCCATCTTGCTTGAGGCGCGTGCGAATAAGGGTTAGAGCATGCAGGAAACGCAGCCCTCAATCTCAGTACCCTCCAGAGCCATCTGGCGCAGGCGGATGTAGTAGAGGGTCTTAATGCCCTTGCGCCAAGCGTAAATCTGGGCGCGGTTGATATCGCGGGTAGTAGCGGTGTCCTTGAAGAACAGCGTCAGCGACAGACCTTGGTCAACGTACTTCGTGGCCTCGGCATAGGTATCGATGATCTTCTCGTAGCCGATCTCGTAGGAATCCTTGAAGTACTCCAGATTGTCGTTGTCCATGTGCGGCGCCGGGTAGTAGACGCGGCCGATCTTGCCTTCCTTACGAATCTCAATCTTGGACGCGATCGGGTGAATCGAGGAGGTCGAGTTATTGATGTAGGAGATCGAGCCGGTCGGCGGCACCGCCTGCAGGTTGCGGTTGTAAATGCCATGCTTGGCGACGTCCGCCTTCAGCTCCGCCCACTCCTCAGCCGACGGGGTGTGGATCGACGACTTAGCGAAGAGCTCCTTGACCTTCTCCGTGCGGGGAGCAAAGTCGGCCGGATCGTAGCGGTCGAAGAATTCGCCGCTCGCGTATTCAGATTCCGGGAACTCCGTGAAGTACTCGCCGCGTTCACGCGCCAGCTTGTTAGATGCGCGCAGCGCGGCATACATGATGGCCGCAAAGTAGGCGTTGGTGAAATCGAGGCCTTCCTCCGAGCCGTACTCGATGTGCTCGCGACCGAGATAGCCGTGCAGGTTCATCTGCCCCAGGCCAATGGCGTGGGAATCATCGTTGCCTTTGCGCACGGAAGGCACGGAGTTGATGGAGGTCTTGTCGGCCACGGCGGTCAAACCGCGGATGGCCGTTTCCACCGTGAGGGCGAAATCCGGAGAATCCATGGTCGCGGCAATGTTGAGGGAGCCAAGGTTGCAGGAAATGTCACTGCCCAAGGTCTTGTAGGTGAGGTCCTCATTGAGCTCCGACGGGGAGTTTACCTGCAGAATCTCCGAGCAGAGGTTCGACATGTTGATGCGCCCGGTCTTGACCGGGTTGGCACGGTTCACGGTGTCCTCGAACATGATGTACGGGTATCCGGACTCGAACTGCAGCTCCGCGACGGTCTGGAAGAAGTGGCGAGCGTTGATCTTCTTCTTGCGAATACGCGGATCCTCGACCATCTCTTCGTAGTGCTCGGTGACGGAAATATCGCCGAAGGCCTTACCGTAGACGCGCTCAACATCGTACGGGCTGAACAGGTACATGTCGTCGTTGTTCTTCGCCAGCTCGAACGTAATATCCGGGATCACGATGCCGAGCGAGAGGGTCTTGATACGGATCTTCTCATCCGCATTCTCGCGCTTGGTGTCGAGGAAGTTCATGATGTCCGGGTGATGTGCGTTGAGGTAGACCGCACCAGCACCCTGACGAGCACCCAGCTGGTTGGCGTAGGAGAAGGAATCCTCGAGCAGCTTCATTACGGGGATGACGCCGGAAGACTGGTTCTCGATGTGCTTGATGGGTGCGCCCGACTCGCGGATATTGGACAGCAGCAGAGCGACGCCGCCACCGCGCTTGGACAACTGCAGAGCAGAGTTAATGGAGCGGCCGATCGACTCCATATTGTCCTCGATGCGCAACAGGAAACAAGACACCAGCTCGCCGCGCTGTGCCTTGCCGGCGTTGAGGAACGTCGGGGTGGCCGGCTGGAAGCGACCGGTCATGATCTCATCGACAAGGCGCTCTGCCAGCTTCGTGTCTCCGTCAGCCAGGAACAAGGCAGTCATAGATACACGGTCCTCGAAGCGCTCGAGGTAGCGGCGACCGTCGAAGGTCTTCAACGTGTAGGAGGTGTAGTACTTGTAGGCACCCAGGAAGGTCTTAAAGCGGAACTTAAAGGCGTAGGCGCGCTTAAACAGGGACTTGATGAACTCAAAGTCATACTGCTCGATCAGTCCCGGCTCGTAGTACTTGTTTTCTACCAGGTAGCGCATCTTTTCTTCCAAGTCATGGAAGTAGACTGTGTTCTGGTTGACGTGCTGGAGGAAGAACTGGTTCGCGGCCTCGCGGTCCTTGTCGAACTGAATCTTGCCATTCTCGTCATACAGGTTCAGCAGGGCGTTGAGCGCATGGTAGTCCAGCTGCTCTTCCGGCTTCACAGGTTCAGCGACGGTCTTACCCAGTTGCGTGGTCACGACGTTCACGGGCCTTTCTTTGCTATGGCGAAATGGAGAGATGGGTTGGTAGGAATTAAAGCCTTAGGCGGCTAAACCTAAAGCGGCCGCGTTGGCCAAGAGGCCTTCACGGCAAATTGTGACATCTTCCTCGGTTCCGAGAAGTTCGAAGCGGTACACATAAGGAACCTTACACTTGGCTGCGATGACCTCGCCGGCCTTGCCAAAGTCACTGCCGAAGTTGCTGTTACCTCCGGCCACGACAGCACGAATGAAACCGCGGTTGTGTTCGTCATTCAGGAAACGAATAACTTGCTTGGGGACAGGCCGCGTGTTCCGCCCACTCATCGATGCCCCTCCCCCATACGTCGGACAAATCAAGACGTAGGGTTCATTCACAGTGATGGGCTCATCGCTGAGACGCAGCGGGATGCGGACGCTGGGAAGGCCGAGCTTCTCGACGAAGCGGTGGGTGTTTTCCGTAGCGGAAGAGAAATACACGACCAACATGGTTTTGTCCTAGGCGCTCGCCGCCATCGCAGAGAGTGCCTTGATGCGGTCAGGACGGAAGCCGGACCAGTGCTCACCGTGCGCCTCAACGACCGGTGCTTGGACGTAACCCAGAGCCATCACGTAGTCGCGGGCATCATCATCCAGGGAGATATCCACCGTCTCATATTTGAGGCCAGCACGGTCGAGGGCCTTCTTGGTGGCGTTGCACTGGACACAAGCTGGCTTGGTGTAGAGGGTGATGCTCATGTGACGTTCCTTTAGCTTCCTTCGGCACTACACGCGGAGTGACTGTTGAATTCGATACGAGCAGAGCGTTCAGCGGCTCTGCATGCGAGCTCTGAGCGGTGATGTAGGGCCGCCGCCCGAGCAACATCAACGACACTATACTTTGTGCCCGCACCCCGCAACTAACACAATATGTAGTAGTTACATGGCTGGTATTCCCAGGATGTAACTCGGCCCGACCCCACATGTTGACACCCCGCCACAACCCCCACCGCCACGGCGGTAACTACACGGGTGATATTCCCTGCACGTTTACCAAACGTTCACTCAGTTTGTGACAAAGTCCACAAAAGGGAGCAGGCCACTCTGCGACGCCTCCCCCGACCCCAGCCGACGAAGGGAGGCATAAAAAAATCCGCCGCCCCCACAACGCGGGGACGGCGGACCAAGGACACTTGTTTCTTAGCCCTGGCGAGCCTTGAAGCGCGGATCCTTCTTGTTGATCACGAAGACCTTACCGTGGCGGCGAATAACCTGGGCGCCCGGCTTCTTCTTCAGCGACCGAAGCGACTTGCGAACCTTCATCGGGCGCTCCTTTCGTTATGCGCAATCTTGATGCGATTGATTAGTTCAAAGCACAGCTGGGCAAACACCCAGCAATGACACGAGGAAAAATATTACCCCACGAGCGCCTCATTACCAAAACACTCACGTCATCGAGAAGTAGCCACGCCAACTTTTCCTCGAACCAACCTCGCAGACCCTCGGACCACCGCCGCGCGTGATGGCTACCATGGTCGCTATGACACAAGCATCCAGGGAGCTTCAGGAAGAGATCATCGCTGCGCTAGGGGCGAAACCCTCCATTGATCCGGCAGAGGAGGTTGAACGCCGCGTCGACTTCCTCGCCACGTATCTACGCAACACCGGCGCTCAGGGCTTTGTCCTCGGCATTTCCGGTGGTCAGGATTCTACCCTTGCCGGTCGCTTGGCCCAGCTGGCCGTCGAGCGTGTCGATGGCGCTCACTTTTGGGCCGTACGTCTTCCCCATGGCACGCAAGCGGACGAGGACGATGCGCAAGTAGCGCTCGATTTCATCCAGCCCGATTACCGGCTCACCATCAACATCGCGGACGCCACAGCGGCTCTCGACGGCGCCGTTGCGTCCGCACTCAACACGGAGCATTTGGACGATTTCAACCGTGGAAATCTAAAGGCACGCCTGCGCATGTCCGCCCAATATGCGGTGGCTGGTGAGGTCGGCGCACTCGTTATCGGAAGCGACCATGCCGCCGAAAACGTCACGGCTTTCTTTACCAAGTGGGGCGACGGCGCCGCTGACGTCATCCCGCTCGCCGGACTCAACAAGCGTCAGGGCGCTCAACTTCTCGAGCACCTCGGGGCACCCGAGTCCACGTGGAAGAAGGTTCCTACCGCCGACTTGGAGGATGACCGCCCACAGCTATCTGATGAGGAAGCACTCGGCGTGACCTATGCCCATATCGACGACTACCTCGAGGGCAAGGCCGTGCCTGACGACGCCCGCGAGCGCATCGAAAGCCTCTGGCGCCGCGGCGCCCACAAGCGGATCATGCCGCCCGGCCCCACCAACTAATAAGGTCTCGCCAGCCCCTCCCCTAGGGGCTTTTCTCATGCCAGCCCCATTACCCCTCTAACCAGGAGTTTTGTTCCTCCGGTTGCGGGGTCGGGAGTGCTGTTTTAGTCTCTGTGCCCATGGGGGATATCGAAACCTACATCCGCCTCCGCAACTCGGGGATTGCGCTGGTGGAACACATACCTGGCACACCCGAAAAGCTCCGCGCGCTCGGCGCCGACCCAGCCGACGCCACAGAGCTTGCCGGCCTTAACCAGGTCTACTTCGGCCCCACCCGCTTTAGCGGAAAACAACGCAAAGCCCGCGCGTCCGCACTCAAACAACGCCACAGCCTGAGCACCCTCACACTGATTGAGTCCTACGTTTCAAAGGTCAAGAAGACCTTGGATGCGTGGAACCTCCGCGCCAAACTCGCCGCTGCTCCCGCACACCGCATCCCCACCGTGGCCACCGCACGGCTTAAAGAACTCAAGCGTAAAAGAACCGCCAAACCAGGCGTGCGCATCACCTACCGGGAACAAGGCCCTAACACCCTCTCGATTACCGATGATGCCACCACGATTGCCAACATGCGCGCAGTCCTAGAATCCACCAACAACACCGACCTGCTTCAAGCCGCCAACGACGTCTTCTTCAAAGAGGGCACTGGTTCCAAACCGGCGGTGCGCACCCAAGTCATCGTCACCCTGAATGAGTTGGACCAGATCATTAACGGTGACGGGGACGAAATAGAGCTCAACCTCACCAACGGCGCGCGCATGACAGGGGCAGAATTCCTCACCCACAAGTTTGCCGAAATCGGGTATGCCACCATCGTGCACCCTGTCGAAGGCCCCATCAACACCTGGCGGCTCGAGCGCGGGGCAAACTTCAACCAACGCCTTACCCTGCACGCGGAATTCCACACCTGCTCACGCCCTGGCTGCAATAAACCAGCCGACTACTGCCAAATCCATCACCTCATCCCTTGGCAGGCTGGTGGCTACACCAACATCAAGAACCTGACGTTTTTGTGCGCCTACCACAACGGCATTAATGACGATGACCCACAAAGGCCTACCGGGCGCGGCTACATGTACCGCTTGAACACCGGAGTCAGCTTCATCCCACCGTGGGGTACCCCGATAACCGCGATGCCGGAATACCAAGAAGCACTAGCCAGACTCACCGCCGAAAAAGCAGCCACAGCGCCAGCCCAGCCACCGGACCCACCACCCGACAGCAGCTAACACCCACATCACCTTGAAGCGCAGACAGGACACCACCAACCACCAACACACACCGACACCCGCCGACCACAACAAGGTGCGCGGGTATATCGGCGATCCCAGGTACCTAAAGCCACATCGTCAGGCTCTCCGCAATGCCTCAAGCGTGGCGCGTGCGGCTCGCTCAAGCGGGGCATAGTACGCCGGACCATGCGTCAACGCATGGACAGACAACGGGTGCAGCTGATGCATCGGCACCCACTGGTGATACTCCTCCTCCACTCCATAACCCCGCAGAATCTCGTCATAGAACGGCGTCCCGAACAACTCCAGCATGGCCAAGTCCGTCCACGGATGCCCACCGTGCGCAGCAGGATCAATCATGACCGCAGTATCCTCTTGGAACAGCACATTGCCCGCCCACAAATCACCGTGGATTCGCGCCGGCGCAACATCCCAATCGACCGCCGCAATGGCATCAGCCGCGGCATACACGCTCTCGCTCACCCCTTCCGGCAAACCACCGAGAAAGGGCTTAATACGCTGCTCCGCGTAAAATTCACCCCATCGCTCGCACGGCTCGCAGGGCTGCTCCACCCGTCCAATAAAGTTGGCGCCCTCCCACCCCGCAGGTGGCGCACCGAAAGCAGGAGCTCCGGCTTGATGCACTCGGCGCAACGCCTCACCAAATGCCCGCGCAGCGGCGGCACTCGGGCGCGACTCCCTCACACGCCTCGTGCTTATCGACGTCCCCGTAACCCCTACGACCTCAGCCACCACGCGCTCATCCGCCTGAGCCAACCACCTCAGCCCGGCAGCCTCCGCACCAGCCTGGTCGGGAGAAGAAACCGTCTTTGTAAAAACATCCATGCCCCCAGCATAGAAAAAGGCCGCCTCCAGAAAGAAGGCGGCCAGCGGTGGAGCTAACGGGATTCGAACCCGTGACCCCCACACTGCCAGTGTGGTGCGCTACCAACTGCGCCATAGCCCCAAGGCGGTATTGAATTATGAAGTGGAGCTAACGGGATTCGAACCCGTGACCCCCACACTGCCAGTGTGGTGCGCTACCAACTGCGCCATAGCCCCTCATACGAGGTGCAACCTTCACGATTGCAACTCGTATCAATATATCCGCTCCCCATTCACTCACCAAATCGCGAGTTGGGACGCCTTATTTAGTGACGATGTCAACCCATTCCATGATGGACGTGTTCTGGTCTTCCGGAATATCCTTGCCATCCTGGATGATTCGCGGCGAGGAAACCTGGCCGGTTTCGCTCTCCAGCTTTTCGTAGTTCGAGGTCACCAGCGGGTTTCCTTCACCAACCGGGGCTTCCTCAATGGCCTTCACCGTGGCATCATCTGCGCCCAGTTCCTTCGCGGCAGCAGCGAAGTCTTCCATCTCCCACTTGTTGTACACCTTGGACTGATTCTCCATGAGGTACTTACGCAGGTTCCAGTAGAGCTTGGCGTCACCGGTCTTTGCTACCTGCTCCATCGCAGCAGCGGCCTTGGAGGAGTGGCCCGTGTTGGACTTGATGCTCTCCAAGCCGTTCGGGCTGCCGTCGAGGAAGTTGAGGGTGCGCACGTGCACGACGAGCTCGCCCGCATCAATCGCATCCTTCATCTGCTCGTCGGTTTCCTTCGCCAGGTCACCACAGTGCGGGCAGGAGTAGTCCTCGTACAGGTCTACTTCGGTTGCGTCCTTTGCTGCATCCGCGGACTTGAGGGTTACCGCATTGTCCGCGTAGGAAATCTCCATGGAGACGTCCTCTGCGGCGTAGTCCCCTAGCGCATCGGTCTGTGCACCTCGCCCTTGGTAGACGATGTATCCGATGACCACGGCAATAATAACCAGCAGAACAGCGAGGCCCCAGACGAATCCACTATTGCCTTTGGAGTTGGGGTCTTTGACTGTACTCATTAAACAACCTTGCCTTTATGACTTAAGTTCGAACAGATGAAAGCCTACACACCACTGTTAAGGGTGCAATGCAAACTTGGTGAAAGGACGCTTGATCGTCCACACCATTAAGACAGAATAGAAGACATCTCGCAGAAGTGTCATCATGTAATTCATCACTTGCGCGTCTTCATCAGGGCTCACGGAGAAGCAACCGCAATCAATTCCAAGTCCCCGCGCCCACGCCTGCGCGATGCCGATCATGAACAGCACCAGAACTATTTGCCCAACCCACGCCGATGGTCGCAAAAACAGCCCCAGCAAAAGCAGCAGGCCGCCACATATCTCCAGCGGGCCAATCAGGTAGGACAAGTAGTGCGACCACTCAGGGGTAAAGATTTCATATGCCTTGATGCTTTGCGACACCGCGAGCTGATCCGTCAGCTTCGACGCCCCCGCCTTGATCCATACATAGGCCATATAGAATCGCGCGAATGCACTAATGATGTCGAGCACGAGTGGTGCGCTGATTTTGGTTTTGGTCACGGAGTTAGCCTAACAATCTACGGGTGAAGGGCATAGCGGCGGTAGGGGCGCCGGATGGTCCAGACAGTGAGGGCGAGGAAGAAAGCGTCGCGAAGCAGCGTCAGTGCGTAGTTCATGCCCTGGCTTACGTCGGCAGGGTCGTAGCCAAAACACCCGCAATCAATGACGAGCCCCCGCGCCCACGCCTGCGTGATGCCCACCATGAACAGCACCACAACCATCGCAGCGACTGACGACGCCTCCCGCAAGAACAGCCCCAACAACAGCAGCACCCCACCCATGAGTTCTAGGGGCCCGATGAGGTAGGCCAAGTATCCGGACCACTCCGGGGTAAAGATGCCATAGGCCTCGATGGCCTGGGTCATCTCCATCCGGGCATCCAGTTTCTGTATGCCGGCGATAATCCACACGGCGGCCATTCCATAGCGCGCGAGCGCGCTGATGAGGTCAGGCGCCGATATGGATCGTGAGGTTGTCATAAACCATTAGCCTAGACCTCCGAGAACCTGTGACACCAGCGCCTGTGCTTCTTCCTGCACCTGCTTGAGGTGTTCTTCGCCACGGAAGCTCTCAGCGTAAATCTTGTACTTATCCTCCGTGCCGGACGGGCGCGCGGCAAACCACGCGTTCTCCGTCGTCACCTTGAGGCCGCCGATCGCCGCGCCGTTGCCCGGCGCCTCGGTGAGCTTGGCGACGATCTCCTCGCCCGCCAGCTCCGTAGCCGTCACCTGCTCCGGGGAGAGCTTCTTCAGGATGGCCTTCTGTTCACGGGTAGCTGGGGCGTCGGTGCGCGCATAGGCCGGCGCACCATATTCCTCCGCCAGCTCCGCGTAGCGCTGCGACGGGGTCTTACCCGTCACCGCCAGGATCTCCGCGGCCAGCAAGTCCAAGATGATGCCGTCCTTGTCGGTGGACCACACCGTACCGTCGAAGCGCAGGAAGGAAGCACCGGCGGATTCTTCGCCGCCGAAGCCGAGGGAGCCGTCGACAAGCCCCGGCACAAACCACTTGAAGCCCACCGGCACCTCCACGAGCTCACGCCCCAGGCTGGCCACGACGCGGTCGATCATGGAAGAGGACACCAAGGTCTTGCCCACACCCGCATTTCCCCACTGGGGGCGGTGGCTAAACAGGTACTCGATGGCCACCGCGAGGTAGTGGTTCGGGTTCATCAGCCCAGCATCCGGCGTAACAATGCCGTGGCGGTCCGCATCAGCGTCGTTGCCCGTGGCCAGGTCGTACTTGGAACGATTATCCACCAGTGAAGCCATGGCGTCCGGGGAGGAGCAGTCCATGCGGATCTTGCCGTCGGTATCCAGCGTCATGAAGCGGAAGGTGCCGTCGACATCGGGGTTCACCACGGTCATGTTCAGCTCGTAGTGCTCAGCAATTGCCGCCCAGTAGTCCACCGAGGCGCCGCCCATCGGGTCCGCGCCGATGCGCACGCCGGCTTCCTTGATAGCCGCCATGTCCACGACGTTGGCCAAATCGGACACATAAGAGTCGAGGTAATTGTGCTTGACGCAGCGCGCATCGAGCACGCCGTCAACCGCCACGCGCTTCACGCCCTCGAGCCCGGCACGCAGGTACTCGTTGGCCTTGGCGGCGATCCAATCGGTGGCATCGGTATCCGCCGGGCCGCCCGTCGGCGGGTTGTACTTGAATCCGCCATCGCGCGGCGGGTTGTGGGAGGGGGTAATCACGATGCCGTCGGTGCCCGGGTTGGTCAGGATGGCGTGGGAGACGGCCGGGGTCGGGGTGTAGCGGCCGCGGTCATCCACCCGAACCTCCAGTTCATTGGCAAGGAGGACCTCGAGGGCGGAGACCATGGCGGGTTCGGACAGGGCGTGGGTGTCGCGGCCGATGAAGATGGCGCCCGTGGTGCCCTGCTCTGCGCGGTAGTCCACGATGGCCTGGGTGATGGCCAGGATGTGGGCCTCGTTGAAGGCGGTGTCCAAGGCGGAGCCGCGGTGCCCAGAGGTGCCGAAGGAAACCTGCTGGTCAGGGTTATCGGCGTCGGGGGTGCGGGTGTAATACGCGGTGACCAACTCCGCGATATCGATGAGATCCGAAGGCTGGGCTAGTTGGCCGGCGCGCTCGTGTGCCATGGTGGTTTCCTCCTTGGGGATGTGGATGTACCTTAAGCTTGCCTGCTTCACGACGTTTTCGCATCCCAACTAGGATGGTGCCTATGCCACAGATCCTTCTTGTGGGCTGCGGGACCGCGCTCGGGGCGCTGGCCCGCTTTGGCCTTTCTTCGCTTCTCGGGGGCGGCGCGCTGCCGCTGTTGCTCATCAACGTTGTTGGCAGCGCTGTGATGGGCTATGCCAAACCGCCCGCGTTTTGGGGCACGGGTTTCTTAGGCGGCTTTACCAGCTTTGCCGCGTTTGCGTATCTCACTTCAGGTTTCGGGCCGGCGCAGGCGGGGGCATATGTCCTGGCAACGGTCCTGGGCTGCACCGTGGCGTACCTGGTCGGTGACCGTCTCCAGGCTCGGAGGCGCGCATGATGCTCTCCATCTTGGCCGTACTCGCCGGCGGTTTTGTGGGCGGTTGCGGGCGCTACCTGTTAACCCGCATCCTGCCCTCCCCCACGTGTACCTTCGCCGCCAACCTCATCGGCTCTGCGGTGGCCGGCGTGGCCTATGGCTACGCCACGCACGCGCACACCCCCGAGTACTTCCTCCCCTTGCTCGCGGCCGGCGTGGCGGGCGGGCTATCGACATGGTCCACGTTGGCCAAAGAGCTCGGTGACATGATTAAGGCCAAGCGCTGGTGGCGCTTGGCGCGTTATCTCTTCTGGACGGTGGGCCTGGGCATCGTCCTGGCGTGGCGCGGGGCGTGGGTCGGCTCGCTTTTGGCCTAGCCTTCTCACCGCACTCCGCGTCTAAGCGCGCGAAGTGTTAGTCGGCGATGGCGTCCAACGGCGGGGTCTTTGCCGCGCGGTGGGCCGGCCACAGGGCAGCCAACACACCGACGATGCCGGAGCCGACGAGCATGACGACGAGCATCATCCACGGCACCGTCGTGGAGTCGAGGCCTTCGTCCGCAAGCACGGAAATGAAGGACCACCCCATCCCCAGTCCCATGAGGATGCCCATGAGAGCACCGAAGAGAGCAATTTGTACCGATTCCACGGTGATCATCGTGCGAATCTGGCGGCGCTGGGTGCCCACCGCGCGCAGCATACCGATCTCTTGGCGCCGTTCAATCACACCGAGGGTGAGGGTATTGACAATGCCCAGGATCGCGATGACCACAGCCAACGCCAGCAGCGCGTAGAGGATTGTGAGCATCTGGTCAATCATGCCGGCGGCTTCGCCTGCGTATTCCTCGCCGGTGCGCACCTGCACCACGACGAGGTCCTTGACGGATTCCTCCAGGTTGGCGCGCAGCTTTTCCTTGTCATAGCCTTCCTCCGCGTTCACGGAGACCACCATGACGTTGAGGCTAGCCGGGTCGACGACCTCTGTTGCCGCGGAGGCGGAGACAGCTAAGCGCGGGAGCATCTGGAAGGGCTCATACGTGCCGAGGAGCTTCACCTGCGTGGTACGAGACGGATCCGGGCCCGCCAGCTCATAACTCTGGCCGACCTCCCAGCCATGCTCTGCAGCCAGGTCGGCTTCGGCGATGAAGCCCGGCTCCTCGCCCGTCTTCAGCGATCCTTCCACCAGGGTGAGGTTAAGGACGTCATCGGCGTTGCCGTCAACCACCTGGCTGATGGCCATCTCCGGGCTGTAGTTCATCGAGGCCTGACCATCGACCTGCAACGGCGCAGTACTCATCGCCACGACCTGCCCGGCGCCCTCGGTATCGCGGGCGCGCTGCGCCGTCTCATTCGGCGTCGGGAAATTGCCCGATGTCGGACCCGACAGCAGGAAGTCCGCGCGGGCGTCCTGCTCCACGGCATCCGCGACCGAGGTTTTCATCGTCGCGCCAAGCATTCCGATCGAGGTCACCAGCGCCACGCCCAGCATGAGGGCGAAGGCGGTGGCGGCCGTACGGCGCGGGTTGCGCGCCGAGTTCGTCGACGCCAACTTGCCCACCGCACCAAACGGTGCACCAATCACGCGGCCGATCGCCGGAACGATGGGCAGGGAGATGGCCGGTCCAGCCAGGAAGAAGCCAAGGATCAGGTTGAGCGCGCCAAGACCCACGAGGGAGGCACGGATGCCCGTGGAGGCGTCGATAAGCACGCCGAGGACCGCGAAGATAATGCCCGCGACGAGCAACAGTCCACCCAACACGCTGCGCACGAGGAGCGAAGAACCGGCAGCAGACTCGGTTGTGCGCATGGCTTCCACCGGCTTTACCGCACCCGCGCGGCGCGCCGGCGCCCACGCGGACACGATGGTGACCACCGCGCCCAAGAGCAGCGGCACGACTACTGCGCTGACGCTCAGGCCCAGACCGCCGCCCATGGGCATGTCCTTAGCTTCAAAGACTGCCTTGATGAGTGCGACTAAGCCCATACCTGCCACCACGCCGACGGCTGAGCCGACGAGCCCCACGATGAAGGCCTCCGTCACCACCGAACGCGTGATCTGGCTGCGGGAAGCACCGAGCGCACGCAGGAGCGCGAACTCCTTGGTGCGCTGGGCCACGATCATGGAGAAGGTATTCGCGATAATGAACGTGCCCACCAGCAGCGCGATGAGGCCAAAGGCGATGAGGAAGTAGTTGACGAATTTCAGGGCAGAGGAAATCTGATCCGACAGCTCATCGGCCAGCTTCTGGCCGGATTCCGCCTCGACCTCGAAGGTGTTGTTGAGGTGCTCCACGAGCGCATCGGCATCGACGCCGTCGGCCGCAGCGACCTTCAGCTGGGAAGAGTCTCCATAGCGCTCAACGAAGGCCTCGTGTTCCATGAGCAACGTCAGACTGGGGCCCTGGTCCACCACAGGCTTGACGACGCCCACGACCTTCACCTCATCGCGCTGGTCCGGGTGCACGACGAGGAGGGTGTCGCCGACGTGGATGCCGAACTTCTCGGCGGCGGAGTCGTTGATAAGGACTTCGCCGGTCCCGTGGGGCTCGGAGCCGTCGACAAGCGTGGCGGGCTCACCGACGGATTGATCCTCCGGGTAGTAGGGCTGCACGCTGGACGTGCCCCCGCCGGTCTGGAACGCCTCGGCGTCTTCGTTGGCCACCACGACCGTCTGGCTGCTTTGCATGTTTACCGCGCGAACGTCGGGGTCGGCGGCGATGTCATCGCGCATCTTCTGATCCAGCTTCGGGCCGTTTTCCTTCTGGCTCACGGCCGCATCCACACCGGTAAATGCGGTAGACACCGCAGAGTCGAAGGTGTTCGACAGCGAGTTGGTGAACATGAAGGAACCCGAGATAAACGCGGTACCCAGCACCACCGCCAGCAGGGTCAGGGCAAGGCGCAGCTTATGCGCGAGAATATTGCGCACGGAGACCGTGCGCATGGTGTTCTTTGTGGCCATGCTCTAGCCCTCGATTTCTGCCATCACGGCGTGGATGGACTCCATGGTCGGATTCATGAGCTCATTAACCAGGCGGCCATCGGCGAGGAAGACCACGCGGTCGGCGTACGAGGCGGCCTTGGCGTCGTGCGTAACGATAACCACGGTCTGCCCATCCTTGTCCACGGCGGTGCGCAAAATGTCGAGCACCTCGGCGGAGGAGTTCGAATCCAGGTTGCCGGTGGGCTCATCACCGAAGATGATCTCCGGACGGGAAACCAGGGCGCGCGCACACGCCACGCGCTGCTGCTGGCCGCCGGAGAGCTCGGCTGGGCGGTGGGACAAGCGGTGGGACAGGCCAAGGCGCGTGGTGACCTCATCAAACCACGCCTTATCGACCTTGTTGCCAGCGATATCGGAAGGCAGCGTGATGTTCTCTGCCGCGGTCAACGTGGGCACCAGGTTGAAGGACTGGAAGATGAAACCCAGGCGGTCGCGGCGCAGGGCGGTAATGTCTTTATCGCTGAGCTGCGACATATCGGTGTCACCGATGAAAGCCGAGCCGGACGTCGCCGAATCGAGGCCCGCCATAGTGTGCATGAGGGTGGATTTGCCGGAGCCCGACGGGCCCATGATGGCGGTAAAGGTATTGCGCGCGAACTCAACGTCGACGTGGTCCAACGCGGTGACTGCGGTATCTCCCTGACCGTATTGTTTGAACAGGTCAACGGCGCGTGCCGCGGCAGTCGTCGTTGGGGTGGTCATGGACGTGTTCTCCTTATAGATGGGGAAAGTAACGTCACTACCCTATCTTGCCCTGGGTAAGTTATGTGACGCGTGTGGTCTAAAATATGCTCCATGCGCGCATCCCTTTCCGCTCTAGAGCATTACGACCGTTGTGCCGAAGCAGCCGCGGCTCAGGTCATGCGCCACTACTCCACCAGTTTTTCCCTGGCCACGCGGCTTCTCTCACCCAGGGTGCGCGTGGATATCCGTAACTTATACGCCATGGTGCGCACGGCCGATGAGATCGTCGACGCGGGGCTTGCTCCCCAGGACGCCGCCGTGCTTCTCGACGCCTACGAGGCCACCGTCCGCGCCGCCCCCTCCCAGCGTTTTCACGCCGACCCCGTGGTGCACGCGTATGCGCTCTCCGCGCGGCGCTGCGGGTTCCAGGACGAGCACATCGCAGAGTTCTTTGCTTCCATGCGCTGCGATCTGACCCAGAGCACGCACACACACGACTCCTTCGAGAACTACGTGTCCGGCTCCGCGGAAGTCATTGGGCTCTTGTGTTTGGATGCTTTCTACGCCGGTCAGGCGCGACCGGCCGGCATCGAGGAAGGCGCGCGGCGCTTGGGCGCGGCGTTTCAGAAGATCAACTTCTTGCGCGATCTGCGCGAGGACTCCGCAGACCTCGGCCGCTCGTATTTTCCAGCGCTGCCCGATCCCACTGGCTTGGACGAGGAGAGGAAGGCTGCCATCATCGCTGATATTCGCGAGGACCTGTCTGTAGCGCAGGGTGCCATCGAGTTGCTGCCGCGCGGCTCCCGCATGGGCGTGGCGGCGGCTACCGCCCTCTTTACTGAGCTCACCGACCAGCTCGAGGCAACCCCCGCCGTCGAGATCCTCACGACAAGGGTGTCGGTATCACCAGCGCGTAAGGCCTTCCTCGTGAGCCGGGCAGCTGCATCGGCGGTGAAATAAACATGGGCAAGCGGGTTGTCGTCATCGGCGCTGGCATCGCGGGGCTTGCCACCGCGGCGTTGATGCTGCGGGAGGGCTGGGACGTGGTCGTCGTCGAGAAGCAGCGTAGCGTCGGCGGGCGGGCGGGAGTCCTAGAAGTCGACGGCTTCCGTTTCGATACGGGGCCTTCGTGGTATCTCATGCCGGAGGCTTTTGATGAATTTTTCCGGGCCTGTGGGACGAGCACCGAGCGTGAGCTGGACCTCGTCCCCCTCTCGCCTGCGTATCGCGTGTACAACGAGGACGGCGCGTTCCTGGATGTGGAGAGCGGCGTGGAGAAGGTCGCGCACCTATTCGAGTCTATTGAGCCGGGCGCGGGTGAGCGCGTACGGGCGTATTTGGCGCGCTCCTCCGACGTCTACGCGGTGGCGCTGAGCAGCTTTTTGTACACCACGTTTTCGCGCCCTACTGAGCTGCTAACACGGGAGGTGCTCACGCGGCTGGGCACGCTCGCGCTGCTGCTGACTCGTTCGCTAGATGCGCTGGTGGCCGCCCAGTTTAAGGATTACCGCCTGCGCCAGGTGCTGACATACCCCGCGGTGTTTCTCTCCACCGAACCGCAGGCCGCGCCGGCACTGTACTCTTTGATGAGCCACACGGACTTGGTGGAGGGCGTGCGCTACCCCTTAGGGGGCTTCGCAGCCGTTGTCGACGCTATCGCGCGGCAGGCAGCGGGCGCCACCTTCGAGCTTGGCACGGCGGTGGTAGCCATCAACCACGCGCACGGGCGCGCGACGGGCGTCACGCTTGACGACGGCCGCACGATCCCCGCCGACGCCATCGTCTCCGCCGCTGACTTACACCACACAGAAACCGCTCTGCTTCCGAAGGAACTGCAAACGTATTCGGAACGCTACTTTTCCCACCGTGACCCTGGCCTGGGAACTGTCTTAGTCTTCCTCGGCGTGAAGGGGGCCCTTCCGCAGCTGGCACACCATACACTGCTATTCAGCACAGACTGGACCCCCGATTTTAGGGCCGTCTACCACGGCCCTGAGCCGTTGCGGCCACTGGGAGCTTCTGAGTCTATCTACATATCCAAGACATCCGCGACGGATTCCGGCGTGGCTCCGGAAGGCTACGAGAATCTTTTCATCCTCGTCCCCGTTCCGGCAGAAGAATCCTACGGCCATGGCGATGCCTACGGCGCTGCGGAATCTCCCCGCGTGGGCGCCATCGCCCGCGCCGCCGTAGCGCAGCTGGGGGCTTGGATAGGGATTGAGGACCTGGAGAAGAGGGTCGTCGTCAAGCGCACGCTCGGCCCCGCCGACTTTGCCGAGCAGTACAATTCCTGGTCCGGCGGCGCCGTGGGCCCTGCACATACGCTGCGCCAGTCCGCATTTTTTCGAGGCCGGAACCAATCCCGTAAGCTGCCCAACCTGTACTACGCCGGTGGCACCACGGTGCCGGGTGTAGGCGTGCCGATGTGCCTGATTTCAGCCCACAACGTCCTCACGCGGATGCGCGAACAGTAACTAAGCGTCGAGCTCAAGGGATGCAGGCGTACCGTTGCGTCTTATCTTCACTGTTACGGGATGACCACCAAAAAGATAGCCATCATCAAACTCCACGCTGAGATTCCCACGTTGGGGAACCTCGACGGCAACGGGAGTGAGTTTGGCGTATACGTCGCTGGCAGTGAGTTCCGGCGCTGGGACGCTGTTGCCCTCGGACAAGGCGACGTCGTGGCGCCAACGGTTGGCGGCTCGGAGGGCCTTTGCAGCAGCAAAGCGCTGGGCCTCATCGAGTAACTCGGAACTGAGCACCTTGTTGATCACGGTGAGGGGTGCCTCGAATTTTCGCTTGAGATTCGTACTCTCCGCGAGAAGAAGCTCCTCCCCTTCATACACGATGCTGATATCAACTCCGAGTTCTTCTGCCCTGCCTTCGAATGTATTTGTACAGCGGTCGAGCACTAACGGACCGAATGCGGAATCAAGCTCTACCGGAACGTCAATCCGGGCAAGGAGCTGCTCCATGGCTGCATCGGCCACATCTGGAAGAATCTCCCAGATATCGACATAGTGTTCCTTACTCCTCTCGTGGTAGTGGTGGCTACCCCGAGCATGAAATACCCTGAAAGGCTCAAGTTCTGAAATTTCACGCGGATCCCACAGTGTCTTTCCTGCGACTGTCTGGAAGAGCTGCGGATAGCGCACGGCGACGTCACCAGTAATCAGCTCTCCTTCTGGCAGCAATTTTAAAGCGACTCCAGGCAAGCTCATGAGTTGAATGTGCGTTTTGTCCTCAGCATAAGGGTCATCGCTCACCGACTTCTCCGGCGTGTCTGCCACGACGAAGAGAAACTCTGCCTCTTCGAAGCTCAGTAGCGTTTTAACAACATCATTGCCCGAAAATTCACGGTAGAGGGAAAGCATGCCGCAATAGTACATCTGCGCAAAGGCCGTGCAGCGCTGCATAGCGTAGTCTGAGGAGGTTGACGTCGAGTGGAAAGGCGAAGCGATGGCAGAAACTACTGAGCAGGCCAGCGAGACCGTAGAGGCATGGCTGAAGCAAGAAGACGCTATCGATCCTAAAAAGGCCCCTCGTCTCCAGGAGCTCTTAGCCCGCGTTCCCCGTCAAGACCTCATCGCGATTGTGGAGCGTCAAAATGCTCTCCGCGCTGCGCTAGCCCTCCGCCTGCTGCCGCGGGAAAAGTCCATCGCAGTCTTCGACGCACTCGATGCAAAGCACCAAGCGGACATCATTGATGAGCTGGGCAACGCCGATGTCTACGAGTTCTTCGACGAGTTGGACCCCGAAGACCGAGTGGCGCTCTTGGATGAGCTGCCCGCGGAGATTGCGGATCGCCTCCTCCGTTCACTGACCCAGACTCAGCGCGACGTGACCGGAGTGATCCTTGGATACACGAAGGGCTCCGTCGGGCGTCGTATGTCGCCAGAGGTGCCCGACATTCACCCGGAAATGAGCATGGAAGATGCCCTGTACACGCTCCGGGATACGGCCGATGAACTGGAGACCATCTATACCGTTCCGGTGACGCGCAAGGACCGGCGTCTGGTCGGCGTCGTCAGCCTGCGCGAACTCTTCACGGCTGAGCGCGGTGTACTCATTGAGGACATCATGAACGAGCCGGTATATGCATACGCGACTGCCGACGCCGAGGAGACCGTGCGGTGGTTCTTGCCCCTCGATATGCTAGCTCTGCCAATTGTGGATGATTCACACCGCCTCGTTGGCCTTCTTACCTGGGACGATGCCACGGACATCATGGAGGAAGCGGACAGCGAGGACTCGGCGCGCTCCGGTGGTACGGAAGCGCTCCAGCAGCCATACCTGTCGACGCCGTTGCTCAAGCTCGTGCGCTCCCGCATTCTCTGGCTGCTCGTGCTCGCTGTGTCAGCTCTGCTGACCGTGCGGGTTCTCGATTCCTTCGAGGACACCTTAGCCAAGGCGGTTGTACTGTCGCTGTTCATCCCTCTCCTCACCGGCACGGGCGGTAATACTGGAAACCAGGCAGCGACTACTGTGACCCGCGCGCTCGCGCTTGGCGACGTCCGAACGCGCGACCTCCTTTCTGTAATGTGGCGCGAACTTCGCGTCGGAATGCTGCTCGGCGCCGTACTGGGACTGGCTGGTCTCGTCTTGGCGACGGTGATCTACGGCCTCGATATCGGTATCGTGATCGGCTCCACCCTGTTTCTTATCTGCTCAATGTCAGCGACAGTTGGCGGCCTCATGCCGATTGTGGCAAAGACGGTTGGCGCGGATCCCGCTGTCTTTTCTAACCCGTTCATTTCCACGTTTTGTGACGCGACGGGCTTGATTATCTACTTCTTCATCGCAAAGTCGGTCCTGGGTATCTAGCCCGATAGAAGCTTCGGCGCTGCATCGCACAGCCTGCCGACCTTCCTGCGGCCGTACTAGAGCCGCATCGTCCTCTTGGAAACAAGTCCTTAGCACCCTAGAGCAGCTGGGCTTCCACATGCATGACACTAGAGCGGGCCTGACCCCCGGAAAGTAGACACGTCGGGGGTTAGCTATGCTGCTTGGGTCAGTGTAGTTGATGTGAGTGCTTCGAAGTCATCGGGGGCTAGAAGATTGCACCAGGAGTGTCGTCTGCGTGTGTTGTAGCGCATGCACCATCGGAAGACTTCTCGGCGGCAGACGATGGGATTGTCAAACACTTTCCGATCACGCAGAACTTCACGCTTTAGGGTGGCGTTAAACGATTCTGCCAGGGCATTATCGGCACTCGTTCCCACTGCTCCCATGGATTGGCGCACGCCTAGCTGGGCGCAGTGGTCCCTGAATGCTTGTGAGGTGTACACACTGCCGTGATCGGAATGGAAAATTGCCCCTTTAAGGCTTCCGCGGACTTTTCTGGCATGGGATAAAGCTTCGATAACCAGCGATACCCGCATGTGTGTTCAGAAGACTGAAATGGTAGCGGTGTGGTGAGTATCTGGTAGCGCCTGAGTGAGTATCCGGTAGCGGTGTCTTACTCAGGCGTTGTTGGTGGTTATGTGTTGGTGGTGAGGCGCATGTTTGGTC
>NZ_VIOG01000030.1:0-1686 GCF_009708045.1 Corynebacterium hiratae
GGGGGGTGTTCCTATATAGTTTGTCAACCTCGCGGGTGGATTAGCCGGGGTTGATTTTTCAACCGGGGTTGTTTGGACGTGTTGTTTTCTGGCATGGCTGTTAGCCGGCTGGGATTCTACCCAGTCGGCTATTTGGTTCTTGGGGTTTAGGCTGCTTTGACTTCCTGTGATTGGTCGGGGTCGCGGTAGTACTCGTGGTTGCTCATCATGGCGTATAGGACGTTGAGCCGTCTGCGGGCTAGCGCTACTACTGCGGCGTTGTGTCTCTTGCCTTCACGGCGCTTTCGTTCATAGAATTGCCGTGAACGCTCGTGGAATCTGATGGATGCAAAAGATGATTGCCATAGGGCGTTCTTTAATTTTTTATTGCCAGCTCTGTTCAGTGAGTTCGACATGATTGAGGTTCCGGACTGATTCGTTCGGGGTGATAAGCCAGCGTAAGAGGCTAGGTGCCCAGCTGTCGGGAAGTCGGACATGTCGCCCGCGGTCATGAGAATTTGGGCAGCCGTCTTCGGCCCGATTCCCGGCATGGATAGCAGGATTTGAGTGTGGGGGATGTCGTTGATGAGCTCGATGACTTCCTGCTCGATTTGTTTGCGGTGCTCGAGCTTTAAAAGCGCGTCCTTCGCCGACATTGCTACGCCCATTTCGGCATATTGTGCACCAGCAATGGCGACTGTTTGCTCAGAGATGGCAGCGAATATGGCATCGATGACGGGTTCGGGATTGCGTGCCTTATAGCGTCGAGCAAAGGCAGCTGCTTTGGCTTTTCCGAGGCGCTTTATTTTGGTGGGCCCGCCGTAGCGTGCAAGTAGGTGCAGAACCCATTTGCGGTGGATTATCTGGCCGCGAAGGGCTTGTTCGAATTGCGGGTAGCAGCCAACGAGTGCACTTCGAATCTGATTGATGAGCCTGGTGTAGGAGCGTGCTAAGTCTTCGTCGATGCCGTTGAGGACTTTCAACTGGAGGAAGGCTTCTTCGACGCGGTCGACACTGCGGAGGGATTCCGGAAGGTTCTTTGCAGCGTGGGCGATGATATATGCATCCCGGATATCAGTTTTGGCATTACCAGCGTGGATACGTGAGAGTTGACGCATAGCCAAACCTGGAAGGTAGCGAACGTCGATTCCGATATCTTGGGCAACCGCGACAGTTAGTCGCCCAATGTTATTGGGCTGGTCCACGACGACAAGGACCTTGTGGTCGTTTGCGATAAACGTTGAAAAGAGTGTGCGCAGGGATTTTTCGTTTTGGTTGATGCGCTTTGATAGTACTTGGGCGCCGTCGATATCTAAGACGCAAGCGTGGTGAAAGTATTTGCCAACGTCCATGCCGATGACATAGTCGTAGGTCATGCCAGACCTCCTAGCGAATTGAACGAGTATGAGACTTATTTCATCGCTGGTGGTCGGACATACTTCACGCTGGCATCCACATTACTTTGAGACCTCACACATCCTGTGTGGGTCAGGTTCCTATTAGCAGTCTGGAGTATGTCACTGCCTTCGGCGGCATCACCCCCCGGATCATTTTCAGACAGGGACGAAAACAAGCCATACCGAAGCCAGCGACTAGTTCCACTGCCACAAGGCAGAAGGAACGCAGATAAACATAGCCTGCCCCAGCATGGGGCTAGGAGTACGAATCCTGGGCTCCTTCAAGCGGAACTGCTAACAACGTAATGGG
>NZ_VIOG01000031.1:0-1669 GCF_009708045.1 Corynebacterium hiratae
AACCTGACTTGGCTCACGGTTAGGTGATGAAGGTCACCCTTGACATTGTGGCCTGGAGGTTTGGTGTTGTGGCGGTTATTTTTTCGGCACTAAGCGGGTATCGGCGGGGGTAGCCGGTAGTCTGATTTTGTGAGTCCATACATTCGCACTGTCAAGACCGCTTCCGGGGCGACGGCGGTTCAGGTGGTGTGGTCTGAGCATCGAGGGTCGAAAAAGCTTCAACAGGTCGGATCAGGACACTCACCTGATCAAGTTGAGCAGCTTAAAGCCCAGGCCCGGCGTCTTATTGATGCAGATCAACTCACCCTTGATCTTGGAGTAGAGCCTTCAGCAAGCAGGGGAACCGCTGATGACCCGGTGCCGGTGACAGCACAGCGAGCTGGTTACTTGTTGGACTGTATTGATGCGTGTTTCAACGAGTTAGGTCTTGCTGTAGCAACTGGTGATGATCAGGTGTTTCGGGATCTGGTGCGCGCTCGGTTGATTAATCCTGGTTCGAAGTTTGATTCGATTGAAACCCTGGCTGAAGTTGGGGTGACAAGCGCAAGCTACGCCACGATTAAACGCCGACTACCTGGCTTTGCTACAGATGCCTTCGGCGAAGGATTAACCCAAGTGCTGGCGCATCATGCAGGTATCGGTCCAGGCACATTCATCTTGTACGACGTGACCACCTTGTACTTCGAAACCGATACTCCTGATGAGCTTCGCAAACCCGGATTTTCCAAAGAGCGCCGTATAGAGCCGCAAATCCTTGTCGGGCTGCTTACTGATGCCACTGGTTTTCCACTACATGTTGGAGCGTTTGCCGGAAACTCGGCAGAAACCCACACGATGCTGCCGATGATCACACGGTTCCAAGAGGCCTACCAACTCGATGAAGTCACCGTCGTTGCTGATGCGGGCATGTTTTCAGCGGCGAACAAACAAGCATTGATAGATGCAGGCCTGCACTACATCTTGTCGGTGAAAACCCCCACCGTGCCTGAGGTGATCGAAACCTGGCGGCGGGAAAACCCCGGTGACGACTACACCCACGGCCAGATCTGGACGCAAGCCTCGGCAAGTGATGGGCGCAAACACGCTACCCCGAATTCGGTGACGCATTACCAGTACTCTCACGACCGGGCTAGGCGCAGCCTGCGCGGAATCAAAGAGCAAGTCGCAAAAGCCAAACGCGCTGTTGACGGCGATATCGCAATCAAGCGCAACCGATATATCGATCTTTCCGCCCCGAACAAGAAGGTCAACTACGCTCTTGCTGCCAAACACCGAGCCCTAGCCGGGATCAAAGGCTATGAAACCGACCTGACCGCTCTTCCCGCTAGTGAGGTTATCGGGCATTACCGCAGGCTATTCAACATTGAAAAGTCGTTTCGGATGTCGAAATCAGACCTGAAAGCACGCCCAATCTACGCCAGGAAACAAGACTCGATCACAGCCCACCTCAACATCGTCATCGCAGCCCTAGCCGTGGCCCACCTGATGGAGACCCGCAGTGGTCAATCCATCAAACGCCTCGTGAGAACACTCAAGAAATACCGCAGCTTTCAACTCGTCGTTGGCGGCGAAACCATCCACGCCGCAGTACCACTACCCCCGGAAATCCAAACCCTCGTCAACACCATCACCACCCCAACCCTTCGGCACTAATTTGAGCCAAGTCAGG
>NZ_VIOG01000032.1:0-1308 GCF_009708045.1 Corynebacterium hiratae
ATGTCGATTTGGGGTAGTTGGTACCGCGAGTCCGCGTAGTTGGTACCGGTGTTCCGTGTATCCGGTACTGCATGGGGTTTCTTTCATAGTTGATGTTGGCGACACCACAATCCGCTGGTGTTGCGTCAACTTCTACTTGGAAGGAGCTGCTCCTTGTGGCCAACTTCAAGCAGATCATTGCGATGTGCCTTGATGGTGCTAGCTATGCTCAGATCACACACGCATTGAGGTATTCACGACGGGAAGTATCCCGTGCAAAGAAAGTCATCTCTGATGAGGGCCCGCCACAGGAAATAATAGAAATCAAGGCAAATGCCTAGGAACAAAACTCGGGGCACTTCACTGCTGTATCTCGGCGGGGCATGTCGGTGTCAACGTCTAGGGGTATTGAGCAGAGTGATATTTAGCCCGCTGCGTTCGGCTTGGTCGATGTGGATTTTGTCAGGAAACCAGGATGAGGCCGCCGATCCAGCTAAGGAAACGGACGGGACCTATCGGTGCCAAATGGTGCCAAATGGTGCTACCCTAGTGTTATTGCCACCTGTTACGACAGGATCGGAAGAAGACCCTGGGACCCCAGCCGGACGACTGGACCCAGGGTCTTCGCTTGCCTCTAGAGGGAATCCGGGGTGGGACGGTTGAGGACCACTTTCTCGTGCAGCTTCTCCCAGTACTGCTCTTCCCCTAGATGGAGGGAGTTCAGTGCTCCCAGAACGGCATCTGGAATCCAGAGCAGGGGATCATCGCCACCGCGTACGTGTCGCAGTCGGATGCCAGCACTTTGTCCCTGGCCCTGCAGGGCAACTATATGGGCGACGTCTCGCCTGTTTTGTGCTTCTTGCCGGCTTTCCAAAGTGACGTTGTGGACGTGCATCTCGGAGAGCTCGAAGTACATCTGCTCCAAGCATTTCCTACGGTGCCTCTCCGTCTTCTTGCTCACTTCACTCTGGTGGGTGATGATCGCTTGCATGGAGTCGATCTCAGAAAGGGTGTCCACGATTTTTCGGCGTCGGCTATTACGTTCGTCGGTCCAGTGAAGTTTGACCTGGCCAGGAAGTCGTAGTGGACGCAGCTCCTCGCGTATTTTTTCCAAGTCTTGAGTGTCGATGATGGCTGCACACACCATGTACTCCTGCCGGTCTGGGGGTCTAAGGGCGGAGGACTCATCGATGTAGGCGACTAGCTGTGATTCCACCCTGAAATTGTAGCCCGTCCGGGCCGACGCACCCCTCGGCCCGGTACCAACTACTCGGAACACGGCAGTACCGAGTCCCCAGAACACCGGTACCAAAAACTCGCATCTGACAC
>NZ_VIOG01000033.1:0-1215 GCF_009708045.1 Corynebacterium hiratae
GGGTTAAGGGTCAAAATGTGTGTCTGGCTCGGCGTGTCGCGGGGGTTAGATTTGGCCTTTTTGAATGCCGATTGAGTGGGTGTAGTCGGTGTCGATAGCGTTGTCGTAGAGGGCTGGGCGTCCTGTTTCGTGGTCGGCTTGGTTCTCGGTTTGGGTCAGGGTGGATACTTTGGCGAGTTGGCCCTGGCCCCAGTCGGACTGCCTGGCGATTCGTACTGGATCGTCAGGCAGTTCCGTTTTTAAGTAGAGCCACCAATCCAGCATGCGGCGTTGTCGTTCGCCTGATCTGCCGCGGTGGGTTCTGGCGAGCAGTTTGAGCTGGGCGTTGATGCCGCCTTCTAAGCTGTTGGTGGTGGATTTGATCCGCTCGGGCGCAAGGACTCCTGCTGGCGGGTTGAGGTAGACAAACAGCATCTCGGACCGCCAAAGATGGTTGAGGCTGTTGTAGGCCTTGCGCACGTTGTGGTGGGTCCACACGCGGGTCCATGCACCTGTTTTGGGGTCTTTGATCATGGTTTTCTCGTTCATCCATTCCCGGTAGATCGTTGAAAACTCGTGCAGTTGCACACCCCACGCGGCGGCTTCATCCAGTGTGGTGATCCGGGTCAGTTTCAGCGCAAGTCGGTAGATGGTGCGCCCGGCATCGGTGCGTGGGTTGGTGGTGGTGTAGCGGCGGACCACGCGTTGGGCGTGGACGAGGCAGCGTTGAATTTTCGTAGTCGGCCAGCACTTTTTGATTGCGCTGTATGCGCCTTGGCCGCCGTCGATGACGGCGATGAGTGGGGCTTCGATGCGTTCAAGCAGCAGTTGGTAGTCGCGGGTGGTTTCGTGTTTGCACCAGTGCCAGGCGATCACGTGGTCGATGGTCGCCGCGACGATCAGGCAGCCACCGGCGGTGTAGGTGCCATCGAGAAATACCTGGTCGTAGATCCGCTTGTGGTGGCCGGCGGTGGGGTCAGGCACATCAACGAGCCAGCACCACTTGAAGCGCCGCTTCATGGTGGCGCGGCTAACACCGTTTCGTTTGGCTAGGTCGTCGAGTGATATTGCGGTGGTGCAATGCTCGATGAACTGGGTGAACACTGCCGCGTTGGTGATGTCGTTTCGACGTTTGACGCTGGAGGCGCCGCATTGTTTGCAGCGCCATCTGGTGGTGCCTTTGCTGGTGGTGCCGTTGCGTTTCATTTCACCGCCGCAGTGGCAGCGTGGTTGGTT
>NZ_VIOG01000034.1:0-822 GCF_009708045.1 Corynebacterium hiratae
GACAACGCCCAGGCGACGACTGATTCTGAACGGATCCGCCAGCTAGAAAAAGAAGTCTCTAAGCTTCGTGAAGAACGTGACATCCTGCGTAAGGCCGCGAAGTATTTTGCCGAAGAGACACGCTGGTGATCCGCTTCCAGTTTGTCTATGACTACCGAACCGAGTACTCGGTCAAGCGGATGTGCCACGTGTTAAAGCTCAATCGCTCCTCGTTCTACAAATGGCTCAACACCCGTGAAAAACGCAGGTTAAAGACGTGTTCCGATGCCCTTCTTGGTGCGAGAATCAAGACTATCTTCGATGATGAGCACGGGCTTTATGGTGCTAAACGCATCGCTGCAAGCCTCAACGACGATACGGACTTTCCTCCGACTAATCACAAGAAGGTCGCACGCATCATGAAATCCATGGGGCTGAAAGGCTTTACTAAACGGCGTCGATGCATCACCACCAGGCGCAAGCCTGGACATCGAGTCATGCCAGATTTAATAGGCCGCAAATTCACAGCTGACAGGCCGAACCAGGTCTATGTAGGCGATATCACCTACCTGCCGTGTAAGGGCGGCAAGAACATGTACCTGGCCACGGTCATCGACGTCTACTCGCGCAAACTCGTCGGCCATGCACTCGCTGACCACATGCGGGTATCGCTGGTTATCGAAGCTTTATCCCATGCCAGAAAAGTCCGCGGAAGTCTTAAAGGGGCAATTTTCCATTCCGATCACGGCAGTGTGTACACCTCACAAGCATTTAGAGAGCACTGCGCTGTACTTGGTGTTCGCCAATCCATGGGAGCAGTGGGTACAAGTGCCGATAATGCCC
>NZ_VIOG01000035.1:0-736 GCF_009708045.1 Corynebacterium hiratae
GGCGTTCTCAGGCCGTCTCGAAGACCCGGTTGACGATCACCGCGTCCGGATTGGGGTGCCCATAAGCAAACATCGTGCCCTGACCTTTCCGTAATGAATGCATCGCTTCCATCCCTTTCAACGTCCGGTAGGCGGAAATTCGGTTTTTGAACGCCCCCTTCGGTCCCAGGATTCTTTTAAGTCGGCCATGATCTCCCTCGAGAACGTTGTTCAGGTATTTCACCTGCCGGTGCTCCACCATCTGAGGGCAGATTCCCTCCGCCTTCAGCTCGGATATTGCCTTGGCCAGAGCTGGTGCCTTGTCGGTGTTGATGACCCGCGGGGACCCGGCTGTCGTATTCGATCGCAGCGTCTTGGCCAGGAAACGCTTGGCCGCAGCCACATTCCGTTTTGGTGAGAGGTAGAAGTCTAAGGTCTGCCCACCGGCGGTAATAGCCCGGTAGAGATAGCACCACGTGCCGCCGACCCGGATATAGGTCTCATCCACCCGCCAGGACTGGGCCTGCCAGTCGGGTACCTGCCGGTACCAGCGAGTGCGCTTATCCAGCTCAGGGGCGTATTTCTGCACCCAGCGGTAGATCGTGGTGTGATCGACTGGCACACCCCGCTCGGTCATCATTTCTTCGAGGTCGCGGTAGCTCACGCCGTAGCGGCAGTACCACCGCACCGCCCACAGGATGATGTCACGGGGGAAATGCCGACCGGAGAAGATGCCCATGGCTCTGATTATTTCACG
>NZ_VIOG01000036.1:0-642 GCF_009708045.1 Corynebacterium hiratae
CGATTGACTCCAAGCTCTGCTGAAGCCGCGTGAAGTGAGAGGTCCTCATTGTTTTCGTAGAGGGCCACAGCATCACGTTTGAACTGTTCGGAGTACCTAGGCATGGTGGTAGATTACCTTTCTTCCCAACCCAACCGGGCTGGATATCAGGTGTCTACCAAACAGGGGTCAGGTCCGGCTGCCTGATTGGCGATGCCGCATGATACTTACTACATCGACCAGCGCGATGCAGCACAGCATATCAAGGCCCTGGATATATATCCGGTAGGGGTCCGACTGGGCGGTCGCAAAAGGCGCTACCTGAGGATTGATGTCAGTGACCCTGGACGCTTCACCTGGGATAATTAGCGCGTATGAACGGTGCTCGGATCCCTTGCGGTCTATAAGCAACGGCTCGGGTGGTTCGTGTGGAATCAGAAATAGACTTTCAATTGCAACACACAATGGTTGTAAAACGAATTGAAGGACCAAGACTGAATAAGTCTTGGTCCTTCAACCTTGTATTGAGTTGTTGTTTGTTGTTTGGTGTCGGCGGTTTCTTACTCTCCCACAACCTCCCGGTTGCAGTACCATCAGCGTTAGCAGGCTTAGCTTCCGGGTTCGGAATGGGACCGGGCGTTTCCCTGCTGCTATAGGCCACCG
>NZ_VIOG01000037.1:0-570 GCF_009708045.1 Corynebacterium hiratae
ACACGCGCAGACGACACTCCTGGTGCAATCTTCTAGCCCCCGATGACTACGAAGCACTCACATCAGCTACACTGACTCAAGCAGCATAGCTAACCCCCGACGTGTCTACTTTCCGGGGGTCAGGCCCAACCAATCGCTCGATTTTGGGGTATTGGTACTAGCAATTCGGCACCAACGTCGCCGAGGATGATGATGCAGCGTCGCCCACAGAAAAGCTGGCTGATACGGAAAGAATCCGTCGGCGAGAGCGCGAAAGCCAGCGGCTTCGTGAAGAGCGCGATATTCTGCGCAAGGCCGCGAAGTATTTTGCTTAAAGAGACGACCTGGTGATCCGCTTCCAGTTCACTTGTGACCATATCCCCGACTACTCGGTCAAGCGGATGTGCACAGTCCTGGGCTTAAATCGGTCTTCGTATTACAAGTGGAAGAACTCGGCTCCGCGGTGTTCAGAAGACTGAAATGGTAGCGGTGTGGTGAGTATCTGGTAGCGCCTGAGTGAGTATCCGGTAGCGGTGTCTTACTCAGGCGTTGTTGGTGGTTATGTGTTGGTGGTGAGGCGCATGTTTGGTC